>NZ_PVBL01000019.1:0-128486 GCF_002968555.1 Neorhizobium sp. T6_25 | reverse complement strand
CCCCAACCCCTCCCCACAAGGGGGAGGGGCTCCACGCGCAAGCCTTGCCCCTGCGGGAGATGTCCGGCAGGACAGAGGGGGTATGGCGGGGAGCTCCGTCCAATGCGGTCTTTCCGTTTGCCCGTGGACAATTGATCGTTGCCCTCCAACATCTCCAATGACTTAACCGCATCATCATCCCCGCCCTCCCAAACAATGTCTACAATCCCCCGCTTCCGTCGCCGGAGTGTTTCGCGAGACGTTCGCGGGCAGGCGGGAGCCGGCGCTTTCATCAAAACCGTAACGTGCGGGGATGGTGGAAGAGGTGAAAGCCATGGAATGTTCGTCGCAAGGCAAGCCTTCCTATCAAGCCTCCCCCGGACAGCCATGTCCGGTTCGGTTGAGCCGTGCAAGTGGCAAGCCTGTCCCGAAAGGACGGGCGCAAATAAAGCCACGCAGCGAGGCGAGATGATCACCTGTAGGGGCCGGAAGCCCCGAAAGAACGCCGAAGGCCACGCGAATGCGGAGCCATACTATTATTTTACTATGAGGTTCCGCATTCGTGTGGGCTCTCCGATCTTTGAAAACCACGGCAGGCGACTGCGCGGGGCTCCGGAATGTTGGCCGAAGGCTTTTGATCCTCGGTGATCGGATCCTCGGGTCAAGCCCGAGGATGACGAGTGTGTGTGGCTGTCTCTCACAAAAGCACCGTTTCAGCCCACTGCACTGCTTACTTTGGCACACCTCTCCGTCGTCATCCTCGGGCTTGACCCGAGGATCCAATCACCGACGGCAGGCTCGGCGGACTGCAAAAACAAGAAACCCGGCCCCAAAGGGGACCGGGCTTCTCTTTCCTGCTTGGGAGGCAGAATAAACGGTTCACTCGACCAGGTTGGCGTTGATGAAGTCGAAGTTGATGTCTTCGCCCATGCCCGGCTTGTCGGAAATATGAACGAAACCGTCCTCGTCCATCGGGTCGACGAGGGCGTTCAGGTATTCGAAGCCGTCGTCATATTCGAGGAACGGGTGCAGCAGGCCGCGCTCGTACCATTTCGCATTTTTTGTGCAGGCGGCGACGATCAGGTTCGGAGCGCCATTGCCGTGAATTTCGCAGTTCATGCCGAAGGATTCGGCCAGATGCATGGTCTTCATTGCCGGGCTGATGCCGCCGACGTCATGGACGCCGGTCCGCAGGATGTCGCAGGCCTTCGAGGTGATCCATTCGGCGCGGCTGAAATGCTTGCCGCCGGCGCTTTCCGGACCGAGGACCGGAATGTCGAGGTTTTCGGCAAGCCAGGCGTAGGAAGCCGAGCTCTGCTCGTCCATCGGCTCCTCGATCCAGTCGAAGCCGAGCTTTTCGAGGCCCCTGCCGAGTTCCAGCGCTTCCGTGCGGGTGTACCAGTGGAAGGCGTCGATCATCAGGTGGATATCCGGGCCGACCGCCTCGCGGACTGCGGCGCAGGCCTTGAGATCCATCTTGACATCAGGCGCCCAGGAGACCGGCGGCATCCAGGTGTGCAGCTTGATGCCCTTGTAGCCGCGCTTGACGAGCTTTTCGCCAAACCGGCCGTAATCTTCCGGCGTCGCGAGGCCGTTCTCCAGCTCGTCGCCACACATGATCGAGCCATAGGCCGGGATCTTTTCGCGATAACTGCCGATCAATTTGTGAACCGGCATGTTCAGCTTGCGGCCGGCAAGGTCCCAGAGGGCGCAATCGACGATCGCGAGCGCCCGGTCGGTCAGCTGCATCGCGCTGCCCCGCTGCCAGTGAGCGAGGTCCTGCCACAGCCTCTCGCGGGCGAACGGATCTTCGCCGATCAGCACCTTCTTGACGAACTTGTCGATCACATGCGGGCGAACGACTTCCGGCGGGGCAAAGCAATAGCCTTCCGCACCGTCGTCATCGACGATGGTCAGCAGCGCCAGGTTGACCTTGTGCGGCGGGCCCGGATGAGCATGGCCGGCGGTATCCTGGTGACGGCGCGTAGTATGGGAGAATACGCGCACATTGACGTCTACGATCTTCACGAAATTCCTCCTGTCAGAAGCAGAGGGACGAACCTCCGCCATTTCATGTCGGGACCCGGCGAGGGCCGGATCGGAGCCGATGAATATGCGTCAGTCCTCCGCGTCATCATACCTCATAGGTCATCTCATACTATAGGTCCATGCCCGGGCGTCAATAAAATTCTTGCTCGGCGCTTGACAACAAGGGCAGGTTTTACCCCTCTAAGTAGCTGAAATGGCAAAGCGAGAGAGCGGGCTGACATTGAAGAGAGCAGATAACATCACCGGGGAGGCACCCTCGCGAAAAGGCCGCAATCTGGTCGAGACGGTTGGCCGGCGGATGCGGGATGCGATCGCGAGCGGCGCATTGAAGCCCGGTGACAAACTGCCCACCGAAAGCGGGCTGACGCTGCAATACGAGGTCAGCCGGACGGTCATCCGCGAGGCGATCGCTTCGTTGCGGGCCGACAATCTCGTCGAGGTCCGCCACGGCGTCGGCGTCTTCGTTCTGGCGCCGCAAGGCGGTCTGCAGGCGGGCTTCCGCACCGTGGATGCCAACCGCGTTTCCTCCATCATCGAAATGCTGGAAGTCCGCGCTGCCATTGAGATAGAGGCTGCGGGTCTTGCTGCGGTCCGTTCGTCGCCGGCGCAGCAGGAGCTGATCTTCGAATGTCTCGAGACGATCAAGCGGCAGATCGCCGCCGGTGCGGCAACGGTTGAAAGCGACCGGGCCTTCCATTTGGCCATCGCGGACGCGACCAACAACCCGCGTTTCCGGGAACTGCTGGAGGCGATCGGCAAGCAGATGATTCCGCGATCGCTGCTGCAGGAGGGTGAGGTCGAGGTTTCTCCGCCTGAATACCTGGCCCAGATCCAGGATGAACATGCCCGTATCGCCCGCGCGATCACGGATGGCGATGATTCGGCTGCTCGCGACGCCATGCGCATGCATCTCAAGGGGAGCCAGCAACGCTATCGCTCGCTGATACGGCGTCCCTGATGCGCCCATAAAGATAATACAACTATTGACAGTCATAATATGACTTGGTAGCCTTCTGGAAATCAACCAGGAAGGGACTGCCATGTCTATGGATCCAAATGAACTGAAGCATGCGCTCGGCGCCGGCCTCCTGTCGTTCCCCGTCACGCCGTTCGGGAAAGATGGCCTCTTCAACCGCAAGGCCTACGAGCAGCATGTCGGCTGGCTGGCCGGTTTCGATGCTTCGGTGCTTTTTGCCGCCGGCGGCACGGGCGAGTTCTTTTCACTGGAGCCTTCCGAAATTCCGGAGATCATCGTCGCCGCCAAGGCTTCGGCCGGCAGCACGCCGATCGTTGCCGGCTGCGGTTACGGCACGCGCATCGCGGTCTCGATCGCCAAGTCTGCCGAAAAGGCAGGCGCCGACGGCATCCTCCTGCTGCCCCACTACCTGATGGATGCCAGCCAGGAAGGCCTTTACCAGCATATCAAGACCGTCTGCCAGTCGGTCGGCATCGGCGTGATGGTCTATAACCGCGACAATTCGATCCTGACCGCGGAAACGCTGGCTCGCCTTTGCGAGGCCTGCCCCAATCTGGTCGGCTTCAAGGACGGTTCCGGCGATATCGGCCTGGTGCGCAAGATCACCGCCGTCATGGGCGACCGCCTGACCTATCTCGGCGGCATGCCGACGGCCGAACTTTTTGCCGACGCCTATCTCGGCGCGGGCGTCACCACCTATTCGTCGGCGGTCTTCAACTTCGTGCCGGCGCTGGCCCAGAAGTTCTACAAGTCGCTCCGGGCCGGAGATACGGCCGCCACCAACCAGATCCTCATCGACTTCTTCTATCCGTTCATGGAAATCCGCAACCGCCAGAAGGGTTACGCGGTTTCCGCCATCAAGGCCGGCGTGCGGCTGATGGGTTTCGACACCGGTCCGGTTCGCGCCCCGCTGACCGACCTGACCGCCGAAGAAGTCAAGATGATGGAGGCTCTCTGCGAGCCCTACCGCAATGATGCTCTCGGGGCGCAGGCGGCCGAATAGGCGTCCTCCTCTCCAGCCCTCTTCCCTGAGTGCATCAGCCGGCAGGTCCATCCTGCCGGTTTTTTCGTGTCCGCAGCCGAGCGTCGGCGGTCCATAAAAAACGCCCGCAACCGTGGTTGCGAGCGCTCGTCCTGGGAGGGACTTATCGCTTGATCGGTCAGCGCTGCTTGGACACGCTGCGCAGACGAACCGTCCAGCCGTAGTGGTTCACGTAACCCTTGACGTCGGCGCGATAGACGACGCTGTCGATGACCGCCGAGATTGGCTGCAGCGCGGGAACGAGTTCCTCGTATCGCTTCTGGATGTCTTCATAGGCCGTCTTCTGCTTCGCCTGATCGCGCTCCACCAGTGCCTTGGCGGACATGTCGTTCAGCTGCTGGTCGAAGAAGGACGTGCGCCAGCCAATGATGCCGCTGAGCTTGGCGTCGTCGGCGTTGTTCGGGTTGATGACGAGGGCGCGCAGGTTGGAATGTGGATGCGGCTCCTGGCCGCCGCCGCCGCGACCGACGAGCATTTCGAACTTGCGCTCGCGCATCGGGCCATAGATCTGGTCACCGGCGCCCTGGACGATTTCAGCCTTGATGCCGGCCTGGGCAAGGGTTGCCTGGATCGCGGTGGCGGTGTCCGTGAAAGGCGGCTCGTTGAGCGTCAGCAACCTGACCGGGAAACCGTCGGGATAACCTGCCTTGGCGAGCAGTTCCTTGGCCTTGGCGACATCGAGCTTGTAGTCCGGATCGGCCAAGCTGCCGATGACGCCGTCGGCGACCGGGCGAAGACGTTTGGTGCCGTAGTTCGGCATGATCGACTTGTTGATGCCGTCATAGTCGATCAGATGGCGGATCGCGAGGCGCACATCCGGGTTCTTGAAGCGCTCGTCCTTCATGCTCATGGCGAGGAAGTAGAAGCCCGAGCTCGGCGTGCTCTGCACCTCGACGTCCTTGTTCTTGCCGAGCGCGGCGATATCGGGAACCGAAAGGCCGACCGCGACGTCCACGTCGCCCTTTTCCAGCATCAGCCGCTTGGTCTGGGATTCCGGCATGTGCCGGAAGATCACGCGCTTCATCTTGGGCTTCTCGCCCCAGTAATCGTCGAACCGCGTCAGGATGAGCATTTCGTTGGAGGACCAGCGCGTCAGGCTGAAGGCGCCGGAACCGGCGACATTGATCTTCAGCCAGGCCGCGGCCTTGTCGCCGTTCGCCTCGTGGCTCATGGCGGTCTTCATGTCGATGACCGCGCTGGCATCCGGCTTGCCAAAAATGTCGAGCGTGAGCTGCGGATCAGTCGGCTGAGCCGGCTTGAGGGTGATCTTGTTGCCATCGGCCGTCAGCAGCTGGTCGATATTATTGGCCTTGTAACCGAAGGACGACCAGACGCCCGCGCCGACCAAGCCAAGGCTGATGTTGCGTTTGATCGACCAGACGACATCTTCGGCCCGGACCGGGTTGCCGGACGTGAACTTCGCGCCTTCCCTCAGCGTGAAGGTGATCGAGCCGTCATCCGCGACCGTCCAGGCGCTGGCGAGACCTGGATTGACGGTCTTCTTGTCCGGCGCGAGTTCCACGAGCGTATCATAGAGATTGGCGATGACGCCCGTCGCCTCGCGGCCTGAAATCGCCGCCGGGTCGAGGGTCAGGATATTGTTCATGCTGAGGCCGACGATCAATTGGTCGGCGGGGGTATCTGCGTATGCGCCGACCGGCGCAGACAGCGTCAGAGCCGTGGCCAGAGCCACATGCTTCATCCATTTCATCTGGGGTTCCTCCATTCCAGGCATTCAAGTGAGTATGACGTCACATGACTGCTGCGTTGCATGAAGACGGAAAAGATACCCCTCGTCAACTGAGGCGGCCCCAGAAAATAATGCATCTTGGGCCATTTTGACCTCGGAGTGGCGCGGCCGATGCCTTGATATCCTATTTCGAGCTTGCAGTCATATTATGAGTTGACGTGCATTCGAGGCACCTTCTAGATTGAAGGCAGCATGTCGAGGAGGAACGGGGATGAAGCGGCTTCTGATCACCGGGGCGGCCGGCAACATGGGCAAGGCCATGCGCCAGCGGCTGGGGCACCTGGCGGAGGTCATCCGCGTTTCCGACATCTCTCCTCTGGACGACGTCGGGGCCAACGAGGAGCCGTTTGCCTGCGACCTGGCGGATTCCGATGCCGTACTGCGCATGGTGGAAGGATGCGACGGCATCGTGCATTTCGGCGGCGTTCCTTCCGAAAACACCTTTGCCAGCATTCTCGACAGCAATATCCGCGGTCTGCACAATCTCTATGAAGCGGCGCGAAAGCATGGAAAACCGCGCATTCTGTTTGCCAGCAGCAACCATACGGTCGGTTTCTACCGGCAGGACCAGTTCATTGGCGTCGATCAGCCTACCAAGCCGGACGGCCTCTATGGCGTCTCGAAATGCTTCGGCGAGAGCTTGGCGCAGATGTATTTTCACAAATTCGGCCAGGAGACGGCGATCGTCCGCATCGGGGCCTGCTGGCCCAGGCCGACGACGGTGCGGATGCTGTCGATCTGGCTGAGCTTCGACGACATGGCGTCCCTCTCCGACCGCGTCTTCAGGGCGCCGTATCTCGGTTGCCCAACCATCTGGGGCGTTTCGGACAATCAGCCGAAATGGTGGGACAACTCCGCTTCCGCCTATCTGGGTTGGGTTCCGAAGGACAGTTCCGAGATCTATCGCTCGGAGGTGGAATGTAATCCGGGCATTCCGGACAAGGGATCTTCACAAGCCAACTGGCAGGGCGGCGGTTTCGTCGACGATCCCATCTACACCGAACCTCCCCGTTCCCTGAACCGGTAACGATCCCATGAAAATCACCGACCTCACCACCACCGCCGTCAGCCTGCCGCTTGCGGAACCGCTCGGCAATGCCACGGCGACCATCCATCAATTCTCCTGCATCGTGATCGACCTCGTCACCGACGAGGGATTGCGGGGTGAAAACCTGATCTTCACCATCCGGCCGGAGCAGTTGAAGCTCCTGGACAGCATGGTGCATGTGCTGCGGGATGCGGTGATCGGGCGCGATCCGGACGACACGGGCGCCTTCTGGCAGGACGCCTGGCGACGTATCAACTTCATCGGTTTCACCGGCGTCTCGATCATGGGCATTTCGGCGATCGATGGCGCCATGTGGGATCTGAGAGCCAAGCGCGCCGGCCTTTCGATCTCGCGGATGCTGGGCCGGAGCCGTGAAGTCATTCCAGCCTATGCGAGCGGCGGCCTCTGGCTCACCCAGGACATTCCCTCACTCGTCCGGCAGGCGGAAGGTTTCGTCGCAGCGGGCTTCAAGGCGATGAAGCTGCGGCTTGCGGGGCGGATCGATGTCGACCTGCCGCGTGTGAAGGCCGTTCGGGCGGCGATCGGCAGCGATATCGGGCTGATGATCGATGCCAACCAGGTGCTCGACGTCGATGCGGCGATCAGGCTCGGCGATGCGCTGGTACCGTTCGATATCGCCTGGTTCGAGGAGCCGGTGCCGGCCCACGCATTGGAGGATTCGGCCAAGGTGGCAAAAGCCCTGCGGGTGCCGATCGCGTCAGGTGAGAATGAATATACCCGCTACGGTTTCCGGCGGATGATCGAAACGGGTGCCGCCTCCATTCTCATGCCGGATCTCCAGAGGGTTGGCGGCGTCACCGAATTTTCCCGCGTCGGCGCACTGGCGGCAAGCTTTGACCTGCCGATCTCGTCGCATCTTTTCCCCGAAATGAGCCTGCAGCTGCTGGCGCATGTCCCGACCGCCCATTCCCTGGAATACGTGGAATGGTTCACGCCGCTCTACGAGGAGAAGATAAAGCTCGTTGATGGGACGGCCCAGATTCCGGATGCCCCCGGCTGGGGGATGTCCTTGGACCGGGATGCGATCCACCACCACGCTCTTTAGTTGAAACCCGCATAGGACTAGATTTGCCCCGTTTTCTTGCGAAAGCGCAAGTAAATGCCCATGCCCTGTTTGTTTCACGTCAAAGAGAAGACGTTGGCGTGGACATAAATTCTATTTCCAGAGGACGGCGATTTACTCCGCCCCTTGTTCCGAAGGAAAGAAACCATGACCGACAAGATTCAGATGACCAGACGCTCGATCCTTGCGGGGGCAGCCTTTGTTGGCGCGATCGCACCGGTCGTGCAGGCTTCCTTTGCCCATGCGGACGAAGCGCCCCCCGCAAAGATGAAGCCGGGCGACCTCTCGCGCCTCCGCCGCGAGAAGGTGGAGCTCGTGAAGCCGCCTTTCGTCCATGCTCATGCTCAGAAAGCCGATGGCCCGCCGAAGGTAGTCGAATTTACACTGACCATCCAGGAGAAGAAGCTCGTTCTCGACAAAGAAGGCACCGAAATCAATGCGATGACCTTCGATGGGTCGGTCCCGGGTCCGCTCATGGTCGTCCATCAGGACGACTACGTCGAGCTCACCCTCATCAACCCCGGCACCAACGAACTCCAGCACAATATCGACTTCCACTCGGCCACCGGTGCCTTGGGCGGCGGAGCGCTGACGGTGGTGAACCCCGGCGAGAAGACCATTCTCAGGTTCAAGGCAACCAAGGCCGGCGTATTCGTTTACCACTGCGCACCTCCCGGAATGGTGCCGTGGCACGTTACCTCGGGCATGAACGGTGCTATCATGGTGCTCCCGCGCGATGGCCTCAAGGACGGCAAAGGGAAACCGCTGACCTACGACAGGATCTATTATGTGGGTGAGCAGGATTTCTACGTCCCGCGCGACGAGAACGGCAAGTTCAAGAAATACGCCAGCGCCGGCGAAGCCTATGAGGACACGCTGGCGGTCATGCGGACGCTGACCCCGACGCATATCGTCTTCAACGGGGCCGTCGGTGCCTTGACGGGCCAGAACGCCATGACCGCCGCAGTCGGCGAAAAGGTGCTGATCGTCCATTCGCAGGCAAACCGCGATACGCGGCCTCACCTCATCGGAGGTCACGGCGACTATGTCTGGGCTACGGGCAAGTTCGCCAACCCTCCGGAGCTCGACCAGGAAACATGGTTCATCCCGGGCGGTGCGGCAGGCGCTGCATTCTACACCTTCCAGCAGCCCGGCATATACGCCTACGTCAACCATAACCTGATCGAGGCCTTCGAGCTGGGCGCGGCGGCGCATTTCAAGGTTACCGGTGATTGGAACGATGACTTGATGACGTCGGTCCTGGCGCCGAGTGGCACCTGATCCGAGACGGCCGGGAGCATGAGCTATGCATGCCCCCGGCCGACCTTCATCCCCTGCAAGCTGGATTTCGCCTCGGGAGGCGAACATGCGATGGACATACGACAGGCCAAAGCTCTCGCTCCTCTATACCGGGCTTCCGATCACGCTGATCGCCGTGCTGGCGGCGGGTATCTTCCACCAGGCGGGTTTCATGAAACCGGCGCCCCCAGAGGGCGCGGTCTATGAGCTGGCGACGGTCGTTGTTCCTCCCCGCAGCTACAGCTACAGGAGCGACGGAGAGTTTCTGAAGGGCACGGCGCCCATCGATCCGCCGATGAAGACGGTGGTAACGGCGTCGAGCCTTACGATCATGAAAAACCACGTCACTGCCTCGGAATACCGGGAGTGCGTCGCCGCGCGCGCCTGCAAATCCTCTGAGGCGACCTCATCGAGGCCGGACGTACCCGCCACGGGCGTGAGCTTCGACGATGCCACGGCTTACGCCCGCTGGCTCTCGGATGTGACCGGCGAATACTGGACCCTGCCAACCGACGAACAGCTGGCTCAGGCCGCGGGCAAGCGGTTCCCGGACGATGCTCTCGGCCTCGATCAGGATAGCAAGAACCCCGCGCTGCGATGGCTCGCCGACTACGAGCGCGAAGCGCGTGAGCGGGCGACAGGCGATCCGGTGCCCCGGGCGACCGGAAGTTTCGGGGAGAACGAATATGGCCTGGCCGACTTTGGCGGCAACATCTGGGAATGGACGTCTACCTGCCATCGCAGGGTCCATCTTTACGTGAACGGGTCCGTTCGCGCCTCCGAGGAGATTTGCGGCGTCTACGTGACCGTGGGTCCACATCGCTCGCCGATGAGTTCCTTCGTCCGCGATCCGAAAGGCGGCGGCTGCGCGGTCGGGACGCCGCCGGACAATCTGGGCTTCCGCCTGGTCAAGTCCACCCGGTGGTATGCGCCGCTTCTCAGGACGCTTCGCCAGGCCGGTTGGACAGCGTGATCGTCATCCGCGCCATCCGCCCCAAGCCGACGTCAAAGCGGGTCGCGAGCAAACTCCGAACCGTTTGTCGTAGGTCAAAGAGGACCGGCTTTTTTGCCCTAGTGTGAATTCAACGAAGCCGAGGGCTTTCGAGAAAAGGAGTAAGGAAATGAAGAAGATTTTGGCATCCCTGGTCGGCGCGGCAATCGCTACGGCTTTCTGCGCAACGGTGGCTTCGGCTGCCGATTTCCAAGTGCAAATGCTCAACAAGGGCAAGGACGGCGCGATGGTATTCGAGCCGAGCTCCCTCAAGGTCGCCAAGGGCGATACCGTCACCTTCGTCCCGACCGACAAGTCCCACAACGCCGAAACCATCGACGGGCTGATCCCGGAAGGCGCAAAGCCTTTCAAGGGCCAGATGAACGAAAGCGTCAAGATCACGTTCGACGTCGAGGGTGCCTATGCCGTGAAATGCGCGCCGCATGTCGGCATGGGCATGATCGGCCTTATCGTTGTCGGCAACGAGCCTGCGAACCTGGAGGCCATCAAGACTGCGAAACTGCCCAAGAAGGCTCGCGAACGTCTCGACGCGGATATTGCTGCTTCCGGCGTTTAAGCCGGAGCGCCCGGCGGCGGCCATTCCCTCTCCCCCTGGCCGCCGCCGCGCTTACTGTCCCGGCCTCATCCTGCGCGAAATCCGGCGCAGTTGGTCAGCGCATCAGGCCAGCCATGCGAAGCGCATTCTCGATGATCTGCTGGATGCCTTCCGGCTCTTTTGCCTTTTGGGAAGAAGCGGATGCCCGCTTGGGGCCGCCGGTCTTTGCCCGCAACGGCTCTACGCCTTCGCGAAGCAGGCCCCAGCTTTTTGCCGAATGAAGCGTCGACGATATGCCGACATCCAGTAGATAAGGCGCGGCGTTCTCGTCGCCGAGCGCCGGATCGATCGGCGTTCCGTGGCCCATTCCGGCAATGCTGTAATATTCGATTGCCCGCCGGCCGCGGGCGTCCTTCCAGACGGTTCTCGACTGGCCGTCGACCGTTTCCGACAAGTCCGGCGGTGCGTCGACGTCGTGAACGGCCCGCCACTGGTCGATGATCGCCTGCGCATTCGCCTCGGCGACCGTCTTGTCCTGGGTGCCCTGCCACACCGAGATGGTCGGCCACGGCCCCTGATGGGTGGAAGCAGCTCTCAGCCGCGACTGAAGCGTCGATGGTGCCGGCAGGCCGTGGCCGCGCATCCGGTCGAATGCTTCGGGCACCGTCGCGGTGACGCCATAGGGCAGGCCTGCGATGATCGCTCCGCCGGCGAAGACCTCCGGATAGGTGGCGAGCATGGTATTGGCCATCGCACCGCCCGCGGACAGGCCGCTGACATAGATGCGCGACGGGTCGATCCCGTGTCGGGAGACCACGGCTTCGATCATCTGGCGGATCGAATGCGCTTCGCCCTGGCCGCGGCGCGTGTCGCCCGGAAGGAACCAGTTGAAACAGAGATTGCCGTTGTTGGCGCGGACCTGTTCCGGCAGGAGCACCACGAACCCGTGCCGCTCCGCGAGTTTCGACCATCCGGTGCCGTGGTCATAACCGGAGGCGGTCTGCGTGCATCCGTGGAGAACGACGACGAGGGCGGGGTGTTTGGGAAGCAGGGAGGGCACGTAAACCTTGGCTGCCAGCGCTCCTGGGTTGGATCCGAAGCTTTCGAGCGCCTCCAGATGGCTGGGGGCGTCGGTCTGCTCTCGACCCAGTGATTTCAAGCGGGCGAGCCGCTCCAGCGTGTCCGACAACGATCTCATAATGTCTCCTGGCAATCATTGCCGGGATGGCAGTGATCAGCGTCAACGTTCCCTATATGGGTAACGTTGCTGCACTGCACAATTATTTTTCGGTAAGATATGTTTGATCACGAGGCGGCGGGAGCCGAAAGGTTCGCTGCTCGCGAGGTTTTGCGCCCGCTTTCGATCAGAGCCCTGGTGTATTCGTGCTGCGGAGAGAGGAAGAGGCGTTCGGTTTCCCCCTGTTCGACAATCACGCCGCGTTTCATCACGATGGTCCGGTCGCAGATCTGGCGGATGACGGCGAGGTTGTGCGAGATGAAGACATAGGTGAGGTCGAGCTCGGCGCGCAGTTCCTGCAGGAAGTCGAGCACCTGCGCCTGCACCGAGATGTCGAGTGCGGACGTCGGCTCGTCGAGGATCAGCAGGCGCGGATTGAGGGCGATGGCGCGGGCGATGCAGATGCGCTGCTTCTGGCCGCCGGAGAGTTCATGCGGATAGCGGTATTTGAACGTCTTCGGCAGCTGGACGATGTCGAGCAGCGCTTCGACGCGGGCCTCGATATCGCGGCGGCCCATGCTTGTCTGGATACGCAGGGGTTCGCCGATCGCATCGCCGATCGTATGGCGGCCGTTGAGCGCCGAGTGCGGGTTCTGGAAGACGAACTGCATGTGCCGGCGCATCAACCGCATGGGCTCGCCGGTTAGGCCGGAAATGTTCCGGCCGTCGAAGATGATGTCGCCCGAGGTCGGCTCGATCAGCCGCAGCAGCATGCGCGCGAGCGTCGATTTGCCGGAGCCGGATTCGCCGACGACACCGAAGATTTCGCCGGTCGCGACGGACAGGTTGATGCCATCGACCGCCGTCACCTCGCTGCCGGACTGGCTGCGATAGACCTTTCTGAGGTCGATCGCTTCCAGAAGAACGCCGGGTTGCGGCGGCGTGCCGACTGCCGGTTCGGCGGTGACCTTTGCCGCTGCGGTATCGATGTCCGGCACGGCGGCCAGCAAGCGCTTGGTGTATTCGTGCTTCGGGGCGCTGAGGATATCCGCCGTCAGGCCCTGTTCGACGATCTCGCCCTTGTACATGACCGCGCAGCGTTTCGCGATCGTGGCGATCGCGCCGATATCGTGGCTGATCATGATGACGGTGAGGTTGAGCTTCTCGACCAGCGAATTGATGAGGTCGAGCACTTGCGCCTGCACCGTCACGTCGAGCGCGGTCGTCGGTTCGTCCGCGATCAAAAGGTCCGGCTTGCCCGAAAGCGCCATGGCGATCAGCACGCGCTGGCGCATGCCGCCGGAAAGCTGGTGGGGATACTGGTCGAACAACATCGCAGGGTTCGGCAGGCCGACCTGGTCGAGCAGTTCTTCGGTACGGGCGCGGCGGATGGCCTTTAAGGAAACGCCGTGGCCGGCTGCCTTTTCATGAGCGGCGATGACGTCGGAAATCTGCTGCCCGATGGTGAAAAGCGGGTTCAGATAGGTCATCGGGTCCTGGAAGATCATCGAGATGCGGATGCCGCGGATCTTCGTCCAGTCCTTTTCCGAAAGTGCCGTGATATCCTGCCCGTCGAAGGCGATGCTGCCTTCGACGACTCTGGAGGCCTTCGGGCCGATGCCGAGCACCGAGCGCACCAGCACCGTCTTGCCGGAACCGCTTTCGCCGACGATGCCGAGCGTATCGCCGCGGTTGACCGTCAGGTTGATATCCTTCAGCACGTGCACCGGGCCGTCGAACGTGCCGATGTCGAGCCGGTAGTTCTGAATGTCGAGAAGAGGTCCGGTCATCGGTCGCGGCTCCGGGGGTCGAGAATGTCGCGCAGGCCGTCGCCAAGAAGGTTGAAGCCGAGCACTGTCAGGAAGATCGCGGCGCCCGGAAACAGCGAATACCACCACCAGTCCGGCATGTAGGTGCGGGCGACCGAGATCATCGCCCCCCATTCCGGTGCCGGCGGCTGGGCGCCGAGGCCGATGAAGCCGAGGCTTGCCGCGGACAGGATCGCCATGCCCATGTCCATGCTCATCTTGACGATGATCGGCGACATGCAGTTGGGCAGGATGTGATGCCAGAGGATCCAGGGCGTCTTGGCGCCGATCGAGCGGGCGGACTCGACGAAAAGTTCTTCCTTGACCGACAGCGTCTTCGCCTCCACCAGCCGCACATAACCGGGCCACCAGACGAGCGACAGGGCCAGCACGCAATTGGTGATGCCGGGGCCGAGCGCGGCGACGATCGCGAGCGCGAGAGCCAGTCCCGGCACGGCGAGAAAGAGTTCGGTGATGCGCATGATGACGGCGCGTACCCAGCCGCCGCGATAACCGGCGATGATGCCGAGCGGCACGCCGATGACGGCGCCGACGCCGGTGATGATCAGGCCGATCCAGAGCGACGTGCGGGCGCCGATGATGACGCGCGAAAGGATGTCGCTGCCCATCTCGTCGGTGCCGAACCAGTGGGCGGCACTCGGCCCCATCAGCTTGTTGGCCATGTTGAAGGCGCCGACGGTATCTTCCGGATAGGGCGCCAGCAATGGTCCCAGCGCTGCGAGAGCCAGGAAGATCACGACCAGGCCGAGGCCCAGCATGGAGGAGAAGCTCCCGCCGAACATGTGGGCATAGAGCCGCCACTGGCGGATCTTGCTTTCATGCCGTTCGCGGAAGGTGAGGGGCCGGGAGAGTTCCACGGGCGTCGTCATCAGGCGCTCCTGAGGCGGGGATCGATCCACGCGTAGGCGAGATCGACAAGGGTGTTGGCGACGATGAAGAAGAAGCCGATCACCAGCGTAACGCCGATGACGGGCTTGAAATCCGATGAAAGCGCCGAGGAGACGGCATAAAGCCCAATGCCCGGCCAGTCGAACACGGTTTCGACGAGAACGGTGGAGCCGAGCATCCAGCCGAAGCGCAGGCCGATCATCGCAAGCGTCGGCAGCAGCGCATTCTTCAGCGCGTAGATGGCGACGATGCGGAACGAGGCGATGCCGTGGGCGCGAGCCGCGACAATGTAGTCCGACTGCAGCACTTCGATCATCTCGGCGCGGTTGACGCGCAGGATCGAGGCGAGACAGGGGAAGGAGAGCACGATCGCCGGAAGGATGATATGCCGCAGCGACGTCCAGAACGTATCCAGCCGGCCGGCGAGCAGGCTGTCGACGAGGAGCAGGCCGGTGACCGTTTCCGGCGGGCGGGTGACCAGCGGCAGACGGCCGGAGACCGGCAGCCAGCCGAGATCGACCGCGAATGTCAGCTGCAGGATGATGCCGAACCAGAAGGCAGGCAGTGCGACGCCCGAGATCGAGAAGATGCGGGTCGCATGGTCGATCGGGCCATCCTTGTAGACGGCCGACAGCATGCCCATCGGCACGCCGACGACGATACCGAGCGCCATGGCGACGAACACCAGTTCCAACGTTGCCGGCGCATAACGCAGTACTTCTTCCAGCACAGGCCTGGTGGTGACGATCGACTGGCCGAGATCGCCGGTGACGAGGTCGCCCATATAGACAACGAACTGCTCGGGTAGCGACTTGTCGAGGCCGTATTCGGTGCGGATGGTCGTCACCATGTCCTCGGTCGCGTTGGGGCCGGCGACCAGGCGGGCGGGATCGCCCGGCGCGACATTGGTGATGACGAAGGTGAGTGCCGCAATGCCGATCATGGTTCCGACCAACGTCAGCACTTTGCGGAAGGCGAATGCCAACATCGTCTTCTCCGGTGGCTATTCTTTAAAAAAACTGCGCATGGCCCGGCCGGTTGGGATGGTCCGGACCATGCGCATCATGCTGGCTGCAGGAGGGGACGCAAGCCAGTTTCTATTCGGCCTTCACCCACATCGGGTAGAGATCGACCTCGCCGGTGAAGCGGACCGGGCTGAACTTGAAACCCTGCAGATAGTCGCGATGCGCCCAGCGGCGGTTCTGCAGCATGCCGAAGACTTCCGGCTGGTCGGCGACGATCTGCTTCTGGATGTCGGCATAGAGCTTGGCGCGGTCATCCCAGCTGGTGGCGGCGCGAGCCTGGTCGATCATCTCCGAAACCTTCGGATTGTCGTAGAACATCATCGCGTAATACTGGCCCCAGCTCGCCTTGTGGTACTGGTAGGCGACGGCGTCCGGGTCGGTCGAGACCGGTGTGGTGAAGACCGAGGTCATGGCCGGCGAGGTCTCGACCTTGGAACCGGCGGCGACCATGTTCGGCCACTGTTCCGGCTTGACCTCGACGGTGATGCCGAGTTCCTTCAGGTTGTCGAGCAGGACGAGGCCGATGCGGCGGGCTTCTTCGAGGCCTGCGACATGGACATAGGGAAGGGTGATTCCGCCGTTCGGATAAGCCGATTTCGCGAGGTATTCCTTCGCCTTGGCGAGATCCTTGCGCGGCATGCCGGGAACGGCGACATGGCCCTTCATGGCGTCCGGCAGCGGGCTGGTCTCGAGCGAGGCGGCTCCGTTGTAGATCTGGATCAGCGCATCGTAGTCGAGCGCATAGGCGATCGCCTTGCGCAGGTTGATGTCGGCGGTCGGGCCCTTCTGGGTGTTGAACTTGATGCCGAAGGTGGTCATGCCCTTGTGGTCCTGGATGACCACGCCCGGCACGCGCTTGATCTGCATGTAATCGTCCGGCGTCAGACCTTCGACGATGTCGGCTTCGCCGCGCTGCAGGGCGGCCTTCTGGGCGGCCGGTTCGCGGATGATCTTGTAGATGACGCCGGCCGGGCGGTTCTTTTCGCCCTGCGGCCAGCCCTTCCAGTAGCCAGCATTGGCTTCGATCTCATAAAGGACGTTCGGTTCCCAGCGGCCGAGCTTGAACGGGCCGGAGCCGGCGGCATGGTCGGTCAGCCACTTTTGGCCGTAGTCGCCATCCACCTCGTGGGCCTTCACCTCAGCCGGGTTGACGACGAACCACCAGGGCAGGAAGGAGAGGAACGGTGCGTAGGGCGCCTTGAGGTCGAAGCGGACGGTGTTGGCATCGACGGCGACGATGTTTTCCGGCGCCAAAAAGTCCTTGAGCATCCAGGCGACGCCCTTGTTGAGCTTCAGGCCGCGCTCGAAGGAATAACGCACGGCTTCGGCGGTCACCGGATCGCCGTTGTGGAACTTGGCGTTCTTGGCGAGATGGAAGGTCCAGCTCTTGCCGTCGGCGCTGGTTTCCCACTTCTCGGCGAGCCAGGACTTGATCTCGGCCGGGTTGCCTTCGTACTTGACCAGAGCATCATAGACCGACTGCTGGATCATGCGCGTCGACCAGTCGTAGCGGATATGCGGATCGAGGACCGGGATGGCCTGACGGCCGCCGAAGACGATGACATTGCCCTTGTCGGTTCGCTCGAAAGCGCCGGCAGGCGAGGCGAGGATCGAGGAGGCGAGCAGCCCCGCGACCGCGACAATTCTCAAGGTTTTTCCGAACATGTGGTTCCCTCTGTTTTTAATGTGGCTCGGGTATCAGATCATTTGGCGGACGACGCCCGCGACGACGCGGCGCGACAATAGAACCGGGGCATCGACGGCGCGGCGCACCTCGTTCAGCATTCCGGCAGAATAACCCATGCAATGCATGACGATGAGGTCGCAGCCTTCGAGTGTTTTTGCCCGTTCGCCGACATCGTCGCCGGCATAAGGTGAGGCGGCCACGAATTTCGGCTCGCCGCTGAAGACGTGGCGATCGGCGAAATCCTTGACCTGCCGTTCGAGCGGCAGGATGACGCCGAGCTTGCGGGAGGAAGCGGCGAGCGCCTCGACGGTCGAATCGACGATCCGCTGGGCTTCGACGACCAGCGTGTTTTCGAGCGGATCGATCCGGGTGCCGGTGCAGAGGAGAACGACGAGGTCGAAATCTTGAGCATCGATCCCTTTCAAGAGGACATTGAGCTTCTCCTCGGTGCGGGCCTTGGACGTGACGATCTCCTCGCCACTCTTCAGACGCGTCGCGAAGGAATGCTCGCCGTCGATGGCGCGCATCGCATCCAGTTCGGCCGGGCTCATGCCATCGAGCACGCCGAATTCACGGAACTCGACGCGACCTTCCGGCAGGCCGATGCCGATCTCGGCCATCATTTCCGGAACGATGTCGACACGCGGCGTCTGGCCGATGGTCACAAAGGCGATCTTGGATGTGGAAGGCATGCTCTCATCGTTCCCTGCATGGCTCTATGGAACGGAGCCTAACGCTCGGAAGCGCGGCTTCACTATAGGGTAATGCCCCTAGAACGACATGATTCTGACATGCTCAAGGCGACCAATTTTTAGGCAAACGGGTCTTTTGACGCAATTTTCTTGCGCGAAGCCACTTATTTTCGATCAGGGATGGCCGGCGGAGATGACCATGCGGATGAGGGCATTGGACGAGGTGACTTCCATCTTGCTCATGACGTTCGAGCGGTGGATCTCGACGGTCTTCGGGCTGATGCCGAGCTGGCGGGCGATCGCCTTGTTGGACAGACCTTCGGCCACAAGCGAGAGGACCTGCCGCTCGCGCGGCGTCAGACGAAGAAGTTTTTCGGCAAATTCCGGCGAAACGCCCGGCAGAGTGACGGGCTGCGAACGATGGAGAAGGAGCCGGATGGCGCTTGCGACGATGCGCCGGGCGAGAACCACGGGCTTGCCGCTCGCCTTCGCCACCATCTGCCGGTCGGCCTCGGTAAAGCTCACGGAATTCAGGACGATGATTTCCGCATCGGCGAGATCGACAAGCGCGCCGGCCAGCAGTTTCCTGTCGCCATCGGCGGCGTAGCTGGCGCAGATCTTGTAGGGGGCCAGCGCCGGGATATCGAGTTCGGCGATCTGTTGCTGCAGCGGCTGGATGAGGCCGACGGAAGAGCCGTGCGCGGCAAGCGAAATCACCGCTGATTCCATGGCGCGCTGGGCATTGACGGTCGGGCAGGTGCTTTCGAAATCGCGGAACAGGCCGGTCGAGAGGATGACGACCAGATCGAATTCGTTGGGGTGGAAGGCGGCGGCGATCTTCGCCATGCGCTCGGCGATCCGCGGCTTGGACACCACGATGTCGGTATTGTCGGCAAGCCGGGTGACGATGCTCTGTTCGCCCGGCCGCACTTTCAGATCGTCGATTTCTGCCTTGGAAAGCCCGTCCAGCGCGCCGATTTCCAGCGCTTCGATCGGCACATCGAGATTGGTCAGCATATCCCCTATGAGATCGGCACGCGGCGTCTGACCGACGCTCAAAAACATCACCCGATGGCGCATTTCAACACCTTCCGGCGAGGTCGCGGCCAGCGCATATGGGCTCTTCGTCACCTGCAGGGAATCGGTCCTTTCGATCGTCAAACCATGATTGCGCCGAGCGTGCCCAAAATCAAGGCAAGCTCATTCTAGGGGCAGTCCCCTATAGGCATCCTTCGTCACTCATGGCTAGGTTCTAGCACATTCTTCGGAGGTAAACATGATCCGTGATTTCGAAGCGGGCGAGATCGACCCGGTTGCCGTTGGCGCCTGGATTCTCGGTACCGGCGGCGGCGGCAGCCCCTATCTGGCGCAGCTCAACCTGAAAAAACTCTACAAGGACGGCAAGCGCGTCAAGCTGATCGATCCCCAGGCGCTCGATGACGGCGATGCCGTCGCGGTCGTCTCCAAGATGGGTGCGCCGCTGGTCGGTCAGGAGCGCCTCGTCGATCCCGCGCATCTGGCGCGTGCCATGCAGCTCATGGAAGAATATACCGGCCGCAAGTTCCGCGCCGTGATGAGCGTCGAGATTGGCGGCGGCAACGCGCTGTCTCCCTTCCTCGCCGGCGCCATGCTGGACATCCCGGTCGTCGATGCCGACGCGATGGGTCGCGCCTATCCGGAAGCGCAGATGACCAGCTTTGCGATCGGTGACCTGCCGATGTATCCGCTGACGCTGGTCGATTGCCGCGACAATGAGGCGATCGTCGCCAAGGCTGCCTCCTGGAAATGGATGGAGCGGATTTCCCGCAAGATCTGCACCGAGGTCGGCTCGACGGCGGCGACCTGCAAGGCGCCGCGCACCGGACGGGAAGTCAAGGACTGGGGTGTGCTCTACACAGTTACCAAGGCGGTCAGCCTCGGCCGTGCCGTCATCGAAGCCCGTGCAGCCCATACGGATCCGGTCGAAGCCGTGCTCGCCCATGAAGGCGGCAAGGTGCTGTTCAAGGGCAAGATCGCCGATGTCGACCGCACCACGACGGGCGGCTTCCTGCGCGGCTCGGCGATGATCGAAGGTCTCGACGGTGATCGCGGCTCCAAGGTCGAGCTCGCCTTCCAGAACGAGTGGGCGGTCGCCTTCCGCGACGGCCAGCCGATCGCCATGACGCCGGACCTGATCTGCCTGCTCGATACGGTGTCGGGCGAGGCGATCGGCACAGAGACCGTGCGGTACGGTCAGCGCGTTACGGTCGTGGCGCTGCCGGCGCCGGAGGTGCTGACCAGCGCCAAGGGCCTCGAACACGTCGGCCCGCGCGCCTTCGGATATGACCTGGATTTCAAATCGGTGTTTGCAGCATGAAGCGGATCGGAATTGACGTCGGCGGCACCAATACGGATGCCGTGCTCATCGATGGCGAGAAGGTTCTCTCGGCCATCAAGTTTCCCACCACGTCGGATGTGATGCAGGGTGTGGTCAATGCGATCGGCCATGTGGTCGCCTCGCAGGAGCCGGGTTCGGCACCGGTCGATGCGGTGATGATCGGCACGACGCATTTCACCAATGCGGTGGTCGAACGCGCCCGTCTCGATCGGGTCGCGGCGATCCGCGTCGCCATGCCGGCCGGCGCCTCGTTGCCGCCGATGGTCGACTGGCCGGACGAGCTGCGCGATGCCGTCGATCCGCTCTCCTTCATGGTACATGGCGGCCACGAATATGACGGCCGGCCGCTGGTGCCGCTCGCCCGTGACGAAGTGCGCGATGCGGCAATGAAGATCCGTGATGCGGGCGTCGATTCGATCGGCATCACGGCGCTCTTTTCGCCGCTGACGGCGGAATGCGAGCTGGAAGCGGCGGAGATCGTCCGTTCGGTGATCCCGAATGCGCGCATCACGCTTTCCCATACGCTCGGCCGCATCGGCCTTCTCGAACGCGAGAACGTCACGCTGCTGAACGCTGCGCTGCAGGGCCTCGGCCGCAAGACGATCGACGCCTTCAAGGATGCGCTGAAGCAGGCCGGCATCGACGCACCGTTCTATCTGACCCAGAACGATGGTACGGTGGTGCTGGCGGATGTCGCCGCCGCTAACCCGGTCTACAGCTTCGCGTCCGGCCCGACCAATTCCATGCGCGGCGCGGCGTTTCTGACCGGCCTCAAGGAGGCCATGGTCATCGACGTCGGCGGCACCACCTCGGATGTCGGCTGCCTGGTCGGCGGCTTTCCGCGCGAGGCGAACAATGTCGTCGAGGTTGGCGGCGTGCGCACGCTCTTCCGCATGCCGGACCTGCTGCCCATGGCGCTCGGCGGCGGCACGATCATCGATCCGGAAACCCGCAAGATCGGCCCGCGCTCGGTCGGTTACCGGATCACCGAAAAGGCATTGGTCTTCGGCGGCGATACGCTCACGACGACGGATGTCGCGGTTGCTGCCGGCCTTGTCGAGATCGGTGACCGCGACCGGGTCAAGCATCTCGACAAGGCTTTGGTTGCCGACCTTCTGAAACGCGTCGAGGCGATGGTGGAAGACGGCGTCGACCGGATGAAGACGTCTGCCGAGGGCGTGCAGCTGATCGCCGTCGGTGGCGGTGCCTTCCTGATCCCGGAAAAGCTCAAAGGTGCCAGCGAAGTGCTGCGCGTCGAACATGCCGGTGTGGCGAACGCGCTTGGTGCCGCGATGGCGCAGGTGTCTGGCGAAGTCGACCAGGTGTTTTCCGGCATGTCGCGCGAAAAGGCGATTGCCGAGGCCGAGCGCATTGCCCGCGCCCGCGCGGTCGATGCCGGCGCCAGCGCCGATACGATCGTGACGCTCGATACCGAAGACATTCCGATCGCCTACCTGCCGGGTGACGCGCGGCGCGTGCGGGTGCGCGTCGTCGGCGATATCGCGTTCATGAAGGACGAACGGAAGCGCGTGGCCGGGGCCTTGCGCTAGTCTCCTCCCAGGGAGAACCGGCGGGCGGGCTTGTTGCAGGCCCGCCGGGTTCATTTTCAGCTGCCGGAAATCCTGTAGCTCGAGGACCGGACGATCAGTTCTCCGGGGAGCCGTTTGATCGTGATCGGCCGGCCGGGATAACAGGAGCCATCCTCGATCATTCCGACGGCCACCGCTATGATCTCGTCGACGGGTTGGCGGAATGTGGTCAGCGCATAATGCGGCCAGCTGGCGAGCGCGATATCGTCGAAGCCGGCGACCGCGATATCGTCGGGCACGCTGAGCCCGGCCTCTTCCCGCAGCGCATCGAGGCCACCTGCCGCGAGAATGTCGTTGGCGAAGAAGATCGCATCCGCTCCGCCGCGTTCGACGATTTCCATCGCAGCCCGCCAGCCGGCCTCATAGCTGTATTCGCCGGCATCGACGCGGGCGCAAAGCACCATGCCGAGCTCGGCAACGCGCGTCACGAAGGCGTTCTGTCTTTCGCGATTGGTGGTCGTGTGGCTGAGGCCGGACACATAGGCGACGCGACGCCGGCCGGTCTCATAGAAATGGTCCGCGATCGCCCGGCTGCCCGCGACATTGTCGCAGATGACGCAGCTTAAGTCCGCATCCTCAACGACGCGGTTGATCAGCAGGGCGGCGCGGCCCTCGGTTGCCCAGCGCAAGGTCTGGCCGGAGAGGATCGTGGCGGAAATGATGATCACCGCATCGACATTGTAGCGGCGCAGCGCCGAAAGCTGCTCTTCGAGGTTGGAGCCCTTGGTGATGTTGAAGAGCAGGCTCTGCAGCCCGACGCGCTGCAGACTGCGGGAGAGCTTTTCGATGAGCGCGGGGTAGAAGGGGTTCTGCATGTCGGAGACGACGATGCCGACGATATTGGTGCGGCTCTTCGACAACATGCTGGCTATGGCGTTCGGGTGGTAATCCACCTCCTCCGCAAACTGCTTGATCCTGTCGCGCAGGTCCGGGGCGATGCTGGCGCCCGGCGTGAACGCGCGGGAGACGGCGGACTGGCTGACGCCGAGCATACGGGCGAGCTGGCGCGCGGTGATCGGCCGACGCTTCGCCTTGTCATCCGGTATCTCTGGCTTGTCCAAGAAACTCTCCAACTCCCTGCCGGCGGACGGCGCTGCTGTCGATACCCCTGGCGCAGTCACGGATCAATATCATCAAATGCGTATCCGTGTCTTGCATCCGTATGCAATCGCGTCTAGTCTTTCTTTCAAGATCGGGAGGAGAGCCGGCGATCATGCTTTTGAAGGAAATGGCTGAGCCAGGCGTCTCGGCCGTGGACGATCTTCGCGTGCTAGATTTGTCCGACACGCTTTCAGGCCAATACTGCGCGCGGCTTCTGGCGGACCATGGCGCGGAAGTCATTCTCGTCGAGCCGCCGGGGGGATCGGCGATCAGGCGAATGCCGCCGTTCTCGGTGACCGATCCACAATTGTCCTTGTCGTTCTGGCATCTGAACACCGGAAAGAAATCCATCATCCTGGACCGGTCGACGGAGGCCGGGTGGGAGGAGCTGAAGGCGCTGATCGCTGGCGCGGATGTCGTTATTCCGCCTGCGGACCTCACGTTCGACGAAGTCGCGGACATCGATCCGCGCTGCATCATCGCTTCCATCACCCCTTTCGGGACGGATGGGCCGCTTGCCGATTGGAAGGGGCCGGAGATCGTGCTGCAGGCGCTTTCCGGGATGATGTACAATAACGGCCAGATCGGCCGCGAACCTCTCTACGGCGTCGGCGACCGGGCATCCTATGCCGCAGGGCTCGCCGCCTATATCGGCGTGATCACCGCTCTGCTTGCCCGTCGCGCGACCGGGCTTGGCCAGGCTGTGCGGGTGGACTCGGCCGAGACGGCGGTATCGATGTGTTTCCCCTATGTGCTGCGCCATATCTACAACGGCTCGGTCCATAGCCGGCGGGACCAGACGATCCCGGCAGGGCAGGTGAAATGCCGCGACAGCTGGGTCTGCATCTGGATCTACAACCATCGCTGGGAAGCTCTCTGCGCGGCACTGGATCTTCGGGATATCCGGCACGATCCCCGTTTCGCCGATCCGGCCCCGCGCCGGCAGCACTGGGATGTGCTCTACGAGATCATCCAGGCGAAGGTCGCCGATATGGACGCCGAGGACCTGGTGGACCGGCTGCAGCGCGCCCAGATCATCGCGGCCAAGGCCTATCGCCCGGCAGAGCAGCTCCATAACGGTCATCTCAATGCCCGAAACTACTGGGAAACCGCCGATGGCCGGCTCATCCTCGGGCCGCCTTTTCGGATGAGTGCGACACCGCGAAAGGTGCAAGGCGGAGCACCCGTTCTCGGAGAGGCGCGGGGGCGGATTGCACCGCGGTGGATCGAGCCGGTCGAGGAGAGAAATTTGACGGCTTCAGGCCGGCCGCCGCTCGACGGGCTGCGGGTCATCGAGATCACCACCGCATGGGCCGGGCCTATGGCAGGACGGGTGCTCGCCTATTTCGGGGCGGAATCCATCCACGTGGAATCGCCCAATCGGGTGAATTCCTGGCGGTTGAACAAGGAAAGGCCGAACCCGATCAATTTTCCAAGCGGCGAGCCGGGCGAGCGGCCCTTCGACCGCTCCTTCCTGTTCAATTCCCAGAACGTCAACAAGCTCTCCTGCATCCTCAACCTGAAGACCCAGGAAGGGCGCAGGACGCTGGAGCAGCTGGTCGCCAGGGCCGATGTGCTGATCTGCAATTTCCGGCCTGGCACCCTTGCAAAGCTCGGGTTGAACTACGAGCGGCTCTCGGCGATCAAGCCGGATATCATCGTGGCGGAACTTCCGGCCTTCGGGCGCGACGGGCCGATGTCGGGATATGCGGCCCTCGGCCCGACGATGGAAATGGCGACCGGAATGTCGGCGATGATGCGTTATCCGGACGGGCAGCCGGAAAACAGCGGGCCTTCCTATCTCGACCCGATCGGCGGGTTCAATGCGGCTGCGGGGATCCTGACCGCACTCTACTGGCGAGAGCGGACCGGTCGCGGCCAATATGTCGAGGTGCCGCAGGTCGAAGCGGCGATGCAGTTCATCGGTGCGGAACTGCTCTTGGCGGCAGAGACAGGAAAAGACCCGGTGCCGAACGGAAACCGGCTCGCGGGCATGGTACCGCACGACGCCTTTCCGGCCCTCGGGGAAGACCAGTGGGTCGTCATCGCAGCGCAGGATGAGGCGCAATGGCAGGCGTTGTGCGAAACTATCGGTATGCGGCAGCTCGCCTCCGACCGGCGTTTTGCGACGCTCGAGGCGCGCCGGCGAAACGAGGATGCGTTGGCGGAAATCCTTTCTGATTGGACGCGCGGCCGCGACAAGCACGATATCGCCCGGTTGCTCCAGGGCAGGGGCGTTGCCGCGGCTCCGGTCAACGACGCCGGCGATCTGGCACGCAGCGACTATCTTGCGCGTCGCCGGTTCTTCACCGAACTCGAACATCCGGATGCCGGATTGCACCCCCATCCCGGCCTGCCGATCCACTTGAGCCGGACGCCGGGAGGGCAGCGCCGGCCTGCGCCCCAGTTCGGCGGCCATAACCGGTTCGTGCTCGAGCGGATCCTGGCGCTGCCGCCGGAAGAGGTCGCCCGCATCATGGCCAGTGATGCGATGACCAACGTTCCCTTCCCGGATGGATAGACCGATGAAAACAGAGACAGAAGCGCTCTTTCCGCGAAGCCTTGTCGTCGATATCCGCCTCGACGACGACCCGCGATACAAGGGCAGCATCCACGACGACGCGGTGGCGCGGGCGCGGGGTTACAAGGCGGCACTGGTTCCCGGCGCCTTCGTTTATGGCCATATGGGCCGCGTGGCGGTGGAAGCCTGGGGTCTCCCTTGGCTGGAGCGCGGCGGCATGGGCGCGAGTTTCCGGCGCCCGGTCTACAATGGCGACCGGTTGACGATCAGCGCCTCGGCGCTGTCGGGCGATGCCGATATGCGTAGATCCGCCATCGTCGTGACAAACACGGACGGCGAGGAGGTTGCGAGCGGCTGGATCGGTTTGCCGGACCTGTCGCCGTCGGTTCTGGACCTTTCAGCCTTCGCGGTGCTGCCGCGTCCCGATCCGGCGCCGGCAGTCTCGATCGGCCAGTTGAAACCCGGAACGCCGTTGGCGAGCGCCGACAGGGTGCTGACCGAAGAGGAATTCATGCGATCCCTCTCTGCCTTCGACGAGCAGCATGTCCTGCATGTGCGAGACGGGATCGTGCATCCGGGATGCCTGATGCGGCTCGCCATGGGCGATACGCACAACAGTTTCCGGTTCCCGTCCGCGATCGTGCTGACGGCTGTCGAGGCGCAGCATTTTGCCTGCGTTCGGCCGGGGCAGAGGCTGACGACGGTGGGCAGAATAGGGGACGCCTGGGTCAGGAACGGCAAGCACTATTTCCAGAGTGAGGAATTCCTTCGCGCCGACGGATGTCTCGTGGCGCGCTTTTTGCGGACCCAGATCTACGGCTACGAAAACGTTTAGGATGGCGGCGTGGCGCCTTTTCGCGGCGGTCCAAAATTTAACGGCAAAGTTGCTTGCATACGGATGCAAAGTGAGTGATGCTTCGGTTGGAGGAAGGAGCGCTTCCAAAGTGCCCGATAAGAAGAGGGAGGATTTCGAGGATGTCAGAGACGCGAGCGTTTAGCGCCTAGCGTGCCGGCTCCCGCTATGGCGGGTTTTCGCGGCCCCTTGGGGCAATCTTTTTCCAGGTTTGTGGATACCTAATCGTGCCAGTGCCGACGACGATCAAATCAGTCGAAGCTTTTCAGGTCATGTGGGAGCCGAACGAGCCGCCGGGGCGCCGAAGCGCCATCGTGCGGGTGACGACGGTGGAGGGCATTGTCGGTTACGGCGAGGCATCCCCGATGATGGGCGGCGAGCATTCCCTCGGCGTCGTCAGGGATTTCGCGCCGTCGCTCACCGGTGCCGATGCGCTCGATCACGCAGTGCTCTATGATAAGCTCCTGCATAAATACGTGAAGCTCGGTCCGGAGGGAGCGGTCACCGGGGCGTTGGCGGCCCTTGATATCGCGCTCTGGGACATCCGGGGCAAGGTCTTCAACCAGCCGATCTACAAGCTGCTCGGCGGCGCCTGGCGCACCGAACTTCCCTTTTATTCCTCGATCGGCGGCAATGCCGGCCGTACCGTGGACGAGACTGTCAAGGTGGTCGAAGCACGCTGGAAGTCGGAAACGCCGGCGGCGATCAAGATCCGCTGGGACGGCGACCGCACCCGGCAGGATTACGACATCCCCGGAGATATCGCCAAGGCGAAGGCGGTGCGCAAGCTGGTCGGCGACGACTTCCCGCTCGCCTTCGATGCCAACAATCAATATTCGGTCGGCGGTGCGATCCGGGTCGGCCGGGCTTTGGAGGAGCTCGGCTACATCTGGTTCGAGGAGCCGGTACAGCACTACAACGTTCGCGCCATGGGAGAAGTGGCGCAGCGGCTCGATATCACCGTCTCGGCGGCCGAGCAAACCTACACCACGCAGGCGGTAGTCGACATGATCAATGCCGGCGTGCGGATGGTGCAGCCCGACATCATCAAGATGGGTGGCATTACCGGCCTGATGCAATGCGCCGCGATCTGCTTTGCGCACGGCGTCGAACTCGTCCCCCATCAGACCCAGCCGACGATCGCTCACATCGCCAACCTGCAGGTGCTGGCGACGCTGATGCACAATACCAAACCGGCCGAATTCGCAGATCCGTCGACACGGATGCACGTGGCCTTCGAGAACCCGCCAAAGCCTGAAAACGGCAAGTTCAAGGTGCCGGGAGGCCCGGGGCTGGGCCTCATGATCAAGGATGCCGAGTTGGACAAGCGGCGAACGTAACTTGTCTTTGGGAGGAGATGATGAACGTGAACAGAAGAGAATTCCTGGAGTTCGCCGCTGCGGCGACGGCTCTGAGTGTCGTGGGAGCGGGTACGGCCCGCGCAGCGTCGAGCGCCGGCGTGGTGCGGATCGGCATTGCCGCCAACGGGCCGCGCACCAGCGATCCGAACCAGACGACGCAGGGCTCCGACAACTGGGCCACCGAACAGATCTACGAACAGCTGGTGCGCCCCGAAGACGGTGATTTCGCTACGACGCCGGACAAGTACGTGCCGACGCTGGCCACCGAATGGTCCGCATCGCCTGATGCGAAAACCTGGACGTTCAAGCTTCGCCAAGGTGTCCAGTTCCACAAGGGTTACGGCGAGATGACGTCGGACGACGTGGTTTTTTCCTTCAAGCGGGCAATCACCGACGGCACCAACAAGACGATCATGGCGAATGTCGCCGACGTGGTCGCCAAGGGTCCCTACGAGGTTGCGGTTCAGCTCAAGTCTCCGGACGTGAATTTCCTCGGCACGACGGGCTTTTCCAACAATACGTCGATCGTCTCCAAGAAGGCCTTCGACAAGATCGGCGCCGAAAAGTTCATGACCGACGCGGTCGGCACCGGGCCTTACGAGCTCACCCGTTTCGACGCCGAATGGGGCACGGCGATGAAACGCCATGAGGGTTACTGGGGCCAGAAGGCCAAGATCGCCGGCGTGGAATGCGTCTATATTGCCGATACCACGGCCCGGACGCTGGCGCTCCTTTCCGGCGACGTCGATCTGATCGAGGCGGTGCGGGCGCCCGGCTGGGTGGATTCGATGCTGCAGCGCGATCCGACCCTGCAGTTCGACATGACGATACCGGGATCCTTCAACACGCTGCACATCAACCTGACCCGCAAGCCTTTCGGCAACCTGAAAGTTCGCCAGGCGGTGATGTATGCGATCGATCGGCAGGCGGTCGCCGATGCCCTGAAGCCGATGGGTGGTTTCATGGCTGGTTTGCAGCCGGATTTCTTCCCCGCCGGTTTCAAGACCGCCGACCTGCCGCCCGAACTGCAGTACAAGTACGATCCGAAGAAGGCCAAGGCGCTGCTCGCCGAGGCGGGTTTTCCGAACGGCTTCGATTTCGACAGCAATTGCAGCCAGCGCGAGGACTATTCCTCGACCATGCTGATCGTGCAGGAACAGCTCCGGGCCGTCGGATTGCGCATGAACCTGAAGATCGGCGACCACACGGCCTATCACGCCGACAATCGCAGCGACAAGAACACGCTCGCCATGCATTCGTCGAGCTATCCGCCGATCCCGACGCAGCTCTATTTCCAGCAGCTTTCGTCGAAATCGGAAGTGAAATCCGACGGCAAGGGCGGCGGCAACTACAGCCATTACGGGGCCGCGATGCCGGGGATCGACGCGCTGCTCGACAAGGCGTTGATGGCGACCGACTACAAGACCTATGTCGACACCTGCAAGCAGATCGAGCTGCAGGCGCTGCGCGACCTGCCCCTGATCGGGCTTTCCACCCTGTCCTTCACCGTCGCCCGCAATGCGCGGCTGGACATGGGCTACAAGGTCAAGAGCGGTTACGCCCGTTGGCGTTTCCATCGCGCCACGAAAAAAGCCTGACGGCTTCAAAGCACGGGTGACAGGCCAATGGGCAGGTACATGCTTTACAGGCTAGCCGACGCGATACCGACCATATGGTTGGTCCTGACGCTCGTGTTCATCGCCATGCGTATCCTCCCGGGTGACCCGGCAATCGCTGCTCTGGGAGACGGTGCTCTCCCGGAGCAGCTTGCCGAGTTCCGGGAGAAAATGGGACTGAACGTCCCGATCTGGCAGCAATATTTCAACTTCCTGATCGGCACGCTGACGCTCGATTTCGGCAAGTCCTACATGAACGGCGCGCCTGTCCTCGATCTCATCGCCCGCAATCTGCCCTACACTATCCAGCTCACGGTGGCGGCGATGATCCTCGGCACCGTGATCGGCATACCGTTCGGGGTGCTCGCGGCCGTCAAGCGGGGGAAGCTGCCGGATTCCGGCATGCGGATCTTTTCTCTGGTGGGCTATGCGGTTCCGGATTTTTATCTGGGCGCGCTGTTTCTGATCGGCTTTGCGCTGAACCTCAGATGGTTTCCGATCAACGGGGCCGGTAGCGGGTTTTTCGATATCCTCCACCACCTCTTCCTGCCGGCGTTGACGCTGGCGCTGGTCAAGGCTGCTTTCATCGGGCGCCTGACGAGAACCTCCGTGCTTGAGGTTCTCGGCAAGGACTATGTGCGAACCGCCCGCGCCAAGGGAGCGCGAGAAAACCGCGTCATCTACCGCCATGCGCTGCGCAACGCCCTGCTGCCGCTTGCGACCGGCATGGGATTGAGCCTGCTGGCAACCCTGTCGGGATCCGTCGCGGTGGAACTGGTCTTCAATCGCCCCGGCATCGGCCGCCTGCTCATCCAGTCGATTACCGAAAGAGACTACGGCGTCATCCAGGGCGGAGTGGTGGTCTTCGCGCTGATGGTGGTCTTCGTCAACCTGATGATGGACCTCCTCTATGTCGTCATCGATCCACGAATTCGGGTGAAGTAATGACAATACTCCCAGGCTCCGTCGGAACCCTGCCCGCATCCGACGACATCGAACATGCGATCGCGCCGGAACCCGGCAGGACAGCGCTGCTGAAGGACATGCTGTTCGGCCAGGCCTCGACGATGTTTGCCTTTTTCGTCGTGGTGATTTTTCTTCTGGTCGCGATCCTGGCGCCTTGGCTCGCTCCCTACGATCCGCTGGCGCAAAGCATCCTGTCGATCAACAAGCAGCCGTCCTGGGCGCATTGGCTCGGCACCGACCAGTTCGGCCGGGACGTGCTGTCCCGGATGATCCACGGGTCGCGCAATTCGCTGCTGTTCGGGCTGATCTCGCCTGCCCTGGCAGCCTTTTTCGGAACCATACTCGGGGTGACGGCCGGCTATTTCGGCGGTGTCATCGACCGGGTGATCAGCCGGGTCGTCGATCTTCTTCTGGCTTTCCCGGAACTGCTCCTGGCGATCATGATCGCAGCGGTGCTCGGCGGGGCCTTCTGGAACATCATTGCGGTCATCACCGTCGCCTTCATACCGGGCTTTGCGCGGGTGGCGCGCGCCTCGACGCTCGCAGTCAAGCAGGAGCCTTACATCGAAGCCGCGGTTGCGGTCGGCCTTCGCACGCCGACGATCATCATCCGGCACGTCATCCCGAATATCGCAGCGCCGATCCTGGTGCTGATGACGCTCTGGGTCGCGTCCGCCATCCGGCTGGAAGCGTCGCTGAGTTTCCTCGGCATCGGCACCCGGGCACCCAATCCGAGCTGGGGCAATATCATCCGCGACGGGCTGAACAACCTGTTCGGATCGCCATGGCCGATCATCGCGGCGGGTTTTGCGATTACCTGCGTCGTGCTGTCGTTCAACCTCATGGGCGACGCGGTGCGCGATGTCCTCGATCCGGAGACGACGCGATGACGGTTGCTCCCTCGCCTTCCAGGCAGCAGCCGGTTGCCTCCGTTCATCCCGGTCCCTTGCTGAAAGTGGAGGATCTCTCGATCGAGTTCGGCCCGAAGGGTACGGCGGTGCGTGTGGTGGAAGGTGTCAGCTTCACCATCGACGCCGGCGCCGCGGTCGGCATCGTCGGCGAGTCCGGCTCCGGCAAATCGATGACCTCGCTTGCGGTGATGGGGCTGATCCCCAGTCCTCCCGGCCGCATCGCCACGGGGCGGATCCTGTTCGAGGGCGTCGATCTGCTTGGCCTGCCGCGCTCCAGGATGCCGGAAATCCGCGGCCGCGATATCGCGATGATCTTCCAGGAGCCGATGAGTTCGCTCAATCCGGTAATGACGATCGGCGACCAGATCGGCGAGGCGATCAAGCTGCATCAGAAGATGGGCCGCGAGGAGCGGCGCCAGCGCGTTATCGAGCTGCTGAAGCTGGTCGGCATTCCCGATCCGGAGCGCCGGCTCGGCGCCTATCCGCACCAGTTCTCCGGCGGCATGCGCCAGCGGGTGATGATCGCCATGGCGGTCGCCTGCAACCCGAAGCTCCTGATCGCCGACGAACCGACGACCGCGCTCGACGTCACCATCCAGGCGCAGGTGCTCGAGCTGATGCACAAGATCCGCCGCACCCTGAACACCACCATCCTGTTGATCTCGCACGATCTCGGTGTCATCGCCGATATCTGCGAGCGGGTGATCGTCATGTATGCGGGCAAGGTGGTCGAGGATGCGGACGTCAAGACGATCTTCCGCAGCCCGAAACATCCCTATACGCGGGGCCTGCTGCAATCGATCCCGCGGTTGAAGGACGAGAATACGCGTCTTTACCAGATCCCCGGCATGGTGCCCTTGCCCGGCACGATCAAGCAAGGCTGTCCGTTCTTCCCGCGCTGTCCCGATCGCATCGACAAATGCGCGCGGGAGACACCGCCTCTCCTTGAAATCACACCGCAACAGAAGGCGGCCTGTTGGGTCTCGGCGGGGGCGACGTCATGAATATTGCTGTGACCGGAGATGACCTCGTCGTGGTCAGAGACGTGGGCAAGACCTTTTCGGAAGCGGGAGGCCTGGTGTTCGGCCGCTCCCAGCCGAGTGTGAGGGCGGTCGACGGCGCTTCCTTCGAGGTCAAGCGCGGCGAGACGCTGGCACTGGTGGGGGAATCCGGCTGCGGAAAATCCACCCTCGGGCGGCTTCTGCTGCGGCTGATAGATGCAAGCGAAGGCGAAATCGCTATCGACGGCGTGGATATCCTGCGTCTCAGTTCCAATGACATGCGCCAGATGCGGGCGCGCGTGCAGATGATCTTCCAGGACCCCTACGGGTCGCTCAGCCCGCGGCGCTCGGTTGCGAAGATCATTGCCGAACCCCTGGAAATTTTCGGGCTGGTCCAATCGAGGAAGCAGCGTCGCGATCGTGTCGCCGAACTGATGATCCAGGTGGGGCTGTCGCCGACCTTCATGGACCGGTATCCGCGCCAGTTCTCCGGAGGCCAGCGGCAGCGTATAGGGATCGCTCGCGCCATTGCGGTCGATCCACAGTTCATCGTTGCCGACGAGCCCGTATCCGCGCTCGACGTCTCGGTGCAGGCCCAGATCGTCAACCTGATGCAGGGCCTGCAGAAAAGCCGCGGTTTCTCCTACCTCTTCATCGCCCACGATCTCTCGGTCGTGCGCCATATCGCGGATCGCGTCGCCGTCATGTATCTTGGTCGGATCGTTGAAATCGGGCCTAAAAAGCGGATCTACGATTTCCCGAGCCATCCTTACACCCAGGCGCTTCTCTCAGCGGTGCCGGAGCCCGACCCGGAAACGCGGAAGTCCCGGATCATACTGAAGGGCGATGTGCCGAGCCCGGCCAATGTTCCGACCGGCTGCAGCTTCCATACCCGCTGTCCCATCGCCCAGCCGATTTGCAGGGCGGAACGTCCACCGCTTTTGGAAACCGCCAGCGGTCACCTCGCCGCCTGCCATTTCGCTAAACCGCATCCCATCCCTTTGTAGGTCTTGTCGAGAGGCTCTCCGAGCTGTGCTCATCATCGAATAGGCGCCGTCCCCCGAAGCATTCGATGGCGGAGGCGCTCGCGCCAAACCCTCCTGCGAAAAAGCCCATAGGTACACTTGCTTTACCGAATGTGGCAGTTAAGCTTACCTTTATCCAATGGTATCCTAGGTGCGGCTTCTCATGACACAAGAATTCATCCAGGCGCTGATGCGCGAACTCGGCCCCGACGTCTTTTTCGGGGAGGACATCCCGGTTCGCTTCCATAACGATTGGGGCGGCCTTTCGCCGGTCGTGCCGCTTGCGCTGGTGCGGCCGCGCACCACGGAACAGGTCTCGGTGACGCTGCGCCTCTGCAACGAGTTCAAGGTGCCGGTGGTGCCGCAGGGCGGTTTGACCGGTCTTGCCGGTGGCGCGCGGCCGATCGAGAATGGTGTGGCGCTGTCGCTCGACCGCATGAACGGCATCGAGGAAGTCGATACGGTGATGGCGACGATGACGGTTTTGGCAGGCACGCCGCTGAGTGTCATCCAGGCGAAGGCGGAAGAGGCGGGGCTGCTCTTCGGGCTAGATCTCGGCGCCCGGGATTCCTGCGTCATCGGCGGCAACCTCGCCACCAATGCCGGCGGCAATCGTGTCATCCGGTTCGGCATGGCGCGCGAACATGTGCTCGGCCTCGAAGTGGTGCTGCCGGACGGCACGATCGTCAAGTCGCTGAACAAGATGCTGAAGAACAATGCCGGTTACGACCTGAAGCAACTGTTCATCGGTTCGGAAGGCACGCTCGGCGTCATCACCCGCGCCGTGCTGCGTCTGCAGGCGAAGCCAGCGGAACTCGCCAGCGCCTTCTGCGGCTGCCCGGATTTCCCCTCACTTCTGGAGCTGCTGAAGAGCGCCCGCCAGGGCATGGGATCGGCGCTGACCTCGTTCGAGGTGATGTGGCCGAGCTTCTACGACTTCATGACGGGAAAACTGCCGGACCTACGCCGCGCCTTCAAGGAGCCGCACGGAATCTATGTGCTGATCGAAACCGGCGGGCGCAACGCGGATGAGAACCGGGCGCTGCTGGAGCAGGTGCTGTCCAATGCACTCGAAGCCGGCTGGGTTTCCGATGCGGTTCTGCCGTCCTCGGAGCGCGAGACGAAGGATCTCTGGGCGGTGCGCGAAAGCGTGTCGGAATACGGCAAGCTGATGGGGCCGCTGACCGCCTTCGACGTCGGCCTGCCGACCAGCGCCGCCGGCCGGGTGGTCGACGAGATCGAAGCGGCGATGAAGGCTCGCTGGCCGGATGCGATCGCGCTCAGCTACGGCCATATCGGCGACAGCAACCTGCATCTCGTCTGCAACATCCCGTCCGCCGGCAACGACCAGCCTCATAAGGAGATCACCGAACTTGTCTTCGGCTCGATTGCCCGTGAAGGCGGCACGATTTCCGCCGAACACGGGATCGGCCTCCTGAAGAAGCCCTATCTCAAGCTGTCGCGAACCCCGGAGGAACTGGCGTTGATGGCGCGTATCAAGCTGGCGCTCGATCCCAACAACATTCTGAATACCGGCAAAGTGCTTTCTGTCTGAGGGGGGGAGGAGGTGCTGGTGGATCGACATTTTCAGCCCGTCAAAGTGCTGCTTCCGAACGAAGAGGTCGCGCGCCGGCTTGCCGACGCCATCAGGGCCGGGTTTTTCCGGCTCGGTTCGCGCCTTCCGTCCGAACGCAGCATCGCCGAACAGATGCAGGTGAGCCGTCCGACGGTGCGTGAAGCGGTGAAGCTGCTGGTCGAGGCCGATATTCTGACCGTCAGGCCGGGCGCCGGCGGCGGCACGTTCGTCAGCAGCGAGATCGTGCCGCTCGACATTATCGTGCCGAGACCGGACATGCGGCCGGGCGACATCGACGAGGCGATCGAGGTGCGCCGGCTGATCCTGCCCTGGGTGGCGCAGATCGCTTCGCAATATGCCGAGGATGCGGATTTCGATCGAATGCGGGAGGCGATCCGGTTCGGCCGGGATTCGCTGCCGCCGCCGGAGGTGACCAAAAGCAGCCCCGAGCATATCAGCTCGATCATCATCGCGTCGATGCGCTTCGACCTCGCCCTGGCGCGGGCGACCCGAAACGGCCTCGTGTTGGAACTGATGGAACTGCTGCTGCAATGGGTGGAGCCGATGCGGCACAGGACGCTGCATAGCCGCGCCGACCTCGTGCTGTCGCTCGAACTGGTCGAGACCATGATGCAGGCGATCGAATCCGGCGACCCGGCGCAGATCGCCGAGATTACCGAGCGGCGGCTCGGCATTCTGGAAAATGCGCTCGAGGAGCAGACGGGCCGGCGCCTTCGCCGCAACCGCCGGCCGGCCAGTGTGGGCTGATCAGCGCCTCAGGCTTTCGTGCCAGGCGGTGCGATAGGCGTCGATGTTCCAGCTTGGTGCAGGCACGATGCGGCCGGGCTTGGATGCTGGCGAGATGCCTGCGAGAAGCGCTGCGCCCTGACTTGTGCCGGTCGAGCCCGGAAGTGCCATCACCTCGCGGCCGAGCAGTGCGGCGAGCGCCTGGAGATAGGCCGGGTTGGCCGAGAAGGGGCCTTCGACCAGAACCGGTCCCTCGGCGCCGATGAGATCGAGGCAGGTCTCCGTCATCAGCGCGAGGTAGAGGCAGGCGGCCGCCCAGCGTTGGCCTGCCGAGACTTCTATGTCGTTGACCCATTGCCGCTCGCGGCCTGGGAAGGGGCCGGAACCGCCTGAAACGTTCGGCAGAAGCATCAGGCCTTTTTCAATGACATCAGGAATGGCTGCAAGGGCCGCTTCCGGCGATAAGACGCCGAGTTCCACCGTCAGCATCTCGAATTCGCGGCCGCCCATGAATCGGCTCGAGGGTACGGCGCGGCCATAGGCATCGACATTGGCAAGCGCGTCGCGCTGCGGGTCGAGATGGTCGAGATCGCCACCGACCGCGAAATTGATGGCCCAGGTGCCGGTGGAGACGACCGCGAAGGGCGGTTCGCGTCCGACCAGATGCGGCAGCAGCGAGGCGTTGGAATCGTGGATACCGCAATGGACGGAGATAGGTGTCGTGACGCCGATCCGGGCTGCGATATCCGGCAAAAGCGGACCGAGCGTGTCAAAGGCCGAACGGACCGGCGCCATCAGATCACGGATGTCGAGCGTATCCACCAATGGGGAATAGGCGCCGTCACGCGGGCGCCAGAGGTCCGTATGGCAACCGAGCGAGGTGACTTCGTTCGCCGCAACACCGGTCAGCCGGAACGCCCAGTATTGCGGGTAGGTGATGATGCTGCGCGTGCTGGCAAAGGCTTCGGGAAAGGCAGTCTTCTGGTAGTGAAGCTGCGCGCCGACATTCAGCCCGCCTGACAGGGCCGGGGAGAAGGTTTCCGAAAAGTTCGGGCGGATCAACCGGTAGGCCTGGCGGATGTCTTCCGGATATTCGTGTTCGTAATCGAGCACCGGCAGCGCCAGTTTGCCCTCGGCGTCGAGAAGCACCGCCGATGCGCCGTGGGTGGTGATGGAGATCGTGTCGAAGCCGGGGTGCTTGGCAAAATCGGACAACGCTTGGAGCACGAAGGTCCACAGGACGTCGATATCGTAATGCGGATAGGGTGGACCCGGCAGAACCCGGTTCGGCGCGCGCCTTTCGGCGATCTCCTCGCCGGTCGCGCGGTCGAGCACGACCACCTTGGCATTGGTCTTGCCGATATCGAGGACGGCGATCTTTTCAGGCATCGTCATGGCAGGTGGAAGACCGTCACCAGATCGCTCTGGACCGGCGAATTGTCCGGATTTGTTTCCATGATGTCGGCCATGTAAGCCCACCATTTCTTCATCACCGGGTGCTCCGGCAGGTTCGCCATCGTGTGGTCCGCAGGCCGTGTCAGCACGCCGAACAGCGTGTTGGTGTCGCGGTCGAGATGGATGGAATAGTCGCTGGCGCCGGCCTGGTGGAGGAGGTCGACAAGCTCCGGCCAGATCTCGTCGTGGCGCCTGCGGTATTCCGCTTCCATGCCCGGATTGAGCTTCATCTTGAAAGCGTGCTTTTCGAGCGTCATCGGCTCATTTCCTTGATGCGGCGGGCGATGATCGGGATGGCGATGGTGATGATCAACAGCAGGCCGACGAAGATCGACATGACGATGCCGGGCACGTTGAGCAGCCCCAGCCCGAAGGTGACGAGGCCCATGACGAAAGCCGCGATGACGACGCCGGCGATGGTGCCCGCGCCGCCGAGAATGGAAACGCCGCCGAGCACGACCATGGTGACGACTTCCAGTTCCCACCCTTGCGCGATCGAAGGCCGGGTCGAGCCGAGGCGCGAGGTGAGGCAAACGGATGCGACGCCCGCCATCACGCCGGTCAGCAGGAAGAGGATGAACTTCACCCGTTCCACCGGAATGCCGGAGAAACGTGCCGCGAATTCGTTGTTGCCGATCACATAGACCTGCCGGCCGAAATTTGTGGCGTGCAGCAGGATGCCAAAGGCTGCGGCGAGGACGAGGAACAGCACGAATTCGAAGGAAAACACCCAGGCCACGTAGCCTTGGCCGAAGAAAGCGAAGCTTTCCGGGTATTTGCCATAGGCCTGGTCGCCCAGCACGATATAGGAAATGCCGCGAAAGAGGCTCATCGTGCCGATCGTCACCACGATCGACGGCAGCCTGAGGCCGGCGACGAGCAGGCCGTTGAAGGCGCCGCAGACAAGTCCGGTGCCGATGCCGATCGCCACCAGTCCCGGCGTACCGATGCCGGCCTGGGCTGCTGCGCCCATGGCGGTCGAAGCGAGCGCGATGATCGCTGCCACCGACAGATCGATCTCGCCGGCAATGACGAGCAGCGCCATGGCGAAGGCGATCATCGCCTTTTCGGTGAAATTAAAGGTGGCGTCGGAGAGGTTCCAGGCGTTCAGAAAGTAAGGCGAGGCGAACGAATTGAAGACGAAGATCAGCACCGCGACGCCGAAGAGCAGTACTTCCCAGCTCGCCAGGAGGCGCGAGGTCTTGCTGCCGAGCCTATCGGGGATGACCCGCTTCGAGGAAACGATGTCGGTCATGCGGACACCTCCTTTGCACCGCGATCGCGCAGGATGATGCGGCCGGCCTTGCGTTCGGCGCGGGCGTTGAAGGCGACCGCGAGCACGATGACGATGCCTGAGATCGCCATCTGCGCGAAAGGCGAGATGCCGATGACGGGCAGCGCGTTCTTGATGACGCCGAGGAAGAGGGCGCCGAGCACCGCACCGCCGACCGAGCCGATGCCGCCGGCGATCGAGATGCCGCCGATGACGCAGGCGGCGACCGTATCCAGTTCGAAACCGGCGGCGATGTCCACATAGGCGACCGCGTAACGCGACACCCAGAGATAACCGGAAAGGCCGGCGAGCGCGCCCGAAACGACGAAGGCAATAAACTTGGTCCAGCCGATATCGATGCCGGCATAGATCGCCGCAGTCGGGTTGCCGCCGGATGCATAGGCCGCCCGGCCGAAGGGCAGGCGGGTCAGCACGAACCAGGCGCCGAGCACGATGAGGATGGCGATCCAGGAGAGGATCGGCAGGCCGAGCACCGGCATTCGCGGGACATTCAGGAAGGAAGGCGCCATCTGGTGGGCGTTCACCCAGCCGCCGCCCGACAGCACGAAGGCCATGCCGCGATAGATGGTCAGCGTTCCGAGCGTCACCACGATCGGCGGGATCTGCAGCGCCCAGACGAGGTAGCCGTTGATCGCACCCAGGAAGGCCCCGATGCCGACCGCCATGACGATGAGCAGAGCCAGCGGCAGATCAGGATAGGCGGCATTGGTCATGGCGACCGCCATGCCGGTGAAGGCAAGGTTGGCGGCGACAGAGAGATCGATCGACTTGGTCAGGATCACCGTCATCTGGCCGAGCGCCAGGATGATCAGGATCGAGGTGTCGTTGAAGATGTTGGCGAGATTGCTGGGAGACGCGAAGCCCTGCGCGCGGGTCGCGAAGCCGGCGATCATCGCGGCGATGATGACGGTCAGCAGGATTTCGCGGTTCTTCAGGAGGCGGTTCATCTGGTTCTCCTCACTGGTTTCCGGTCGCGGCGCGGACCAGCATTTCGGCGCTCAAGGCCCCGCGCTCGAAAACGCCGGCGGCCAGGCCCTCGCGCATCACCATCACCCGGTCGGACATGCCGAGGATTTCGGGAAGCTCGGACGAGACCATGATGATCGACAGGCCCTCGGCGGCGAGTTCGCCGATGAAGGCGTGCACGGCAGCCTTGGAGCCGATGTCGATGCCTTTGGTCGGTTCGTCGAGAATGATCACCTTCGGCTGCGTCGCCAGCCATTTGCCGATGACGACCTTCTGCTGGTTGCCGCCGGAGAGCGTGCCGACCGGCACCGAAAGGGCGGCGGCGCGCAGGTCCAGCCGTTCCGCATATTTTCGTGCCAGCGCCAGTTCGTTGGCGGCTTTGAGGAAACCGGAGCGGGAGGTCTTGCCGAGCGACGGCAGCGACATGTTCTGGAAGATCGGCATGGGGAGCGCCAGGCCGTGGCGGCCGCGTTCCTCCGGCACGTAGACGATGCCGGCGCGGATCGCATCGCCCGAGGAGCGGATGTCGAGCGGCTTGCCTTCCAGAACCAGCCGGCCGGATGAGGGCCGGGTGACGCCGAACAGCGACTGGCAGAGTTCCGAGCGCCCGGCACCGATCAAGCCGTAGATACCGAGGATTTCGCCGCGGCGAAGCTCGAAGGAGATGTCGCGGAATTCGGTCGGATGGCAGTAGTTCTCGACGCGGAAAACCGGCGCGCCGATCGCGACCTCTACTTTCGGGAAAACGTCCTTGACGTCGCGGCCGACCATCAGCCGGACGATCTCGTCCTGGGGCGTTTCCTTCAACCGGCCCTGACCGACTGCGCGGCCATCCCGAAAAACCACGAAGTTCTCGGCGATCTCGTAGACCTCGTCGAACTTGTGGCTGATGAAGAGGATCGCCTTGCCCTGGCGCTTCAGGTTCTCAACGATGCGGAAAAGATCGTCGATCTCCTTCCGCGAAAGGGCGGCGGTCGGCTCGTCCATGATGACGATGCGGGCCTCGACCGACAGCGCCCGGGCGATCGCCACGAGGTGGCGCTGGGCGATCGAGAGGTCGCGCAGGCGGATCGTCGGGTCGATATCGCTCTCGAGCTGAAGCATGAGGGCCTTGGCGCCGGAATTGATCTTCCGCCAGTCGATCGTGCCGAAACGGGTGCGCGGCGCATGGCCGAGAAAGATGTTTTCCGCGACGCTCAACTCGTCGAAAAGGACGGTTTCCTGATGGATTGCGGTAACACCGGCGTCGATCGCCGCCTGCGCGCTGGTGAATGTGGTGGGCTGACCGTCAATCAGGATCTCGCCCTCATTCGGGCGGTAGATACCGGTCAAAATCTTGACGAGCGTCGACTTGCCGGCGCCGTTTTCGCCGATCAGGGCCGTCACCTGGCCGGGATAGAGCTTGATGCTGACCCCATCGAGGGCTTTGACGCCCGGAAAGATCTGGCTGATGCCGCGCATTTCCAGGATCGGCATTGCTTCCGTCGTCGGTGCCGGTCGGGGCGATCGGTCTTGAATTTTCGTAACGCCGTTCATCAGGGACATTTTCCGACGAGTCTTTGAGATTACGTCTGGTTATTTTGCGGGTGCGTGCAAAGCCGATGGCTCCGAGTTTAGAGCGGCCTCCGCTCCGCCTGGCATCTTCTCCCCGGTGGGAAAGAAGATGCCGGCAGGCGGATGAGGGGGCTCGCGCCTGCCGGCAGGTCGAGTTCCCAGATCAGAAGATCTTGGAGAACTCGTCGATGTTCTTGGCGTTGTAGACGAACGGGTCGGCCATGGCGGCTTCGCCATTGTCGCCTACCTTGATCGAGCCCATGCGGCCGGCCTTGATCGCCGAACCGGGCTTGGCGTCGGTATCACCCTTGACGAGGTGATAGGCGATCTGGGTGGCCGAATAACCGAGGTCGATCGGGTTCCAGATGGCGAATTCCTTGGTGGCGCCGGACTTGATGGCGCCGGCCATTTCGGATGGCAGGCCAAGGCCGGTCACATAGACCTGGCCGATCTTGCCGGCATCCTTGACGGCCTGCGAGGCAGCGAGAACACCGACCGTGGTCGGAGCGACGATGACCTTGACGTTCGGCTGCGAGGTCAAGAGGCCCTGTGCTTCGCGATAGGACTTGTCGGCAAGGTCGTCACCATAGACTGTCGTGACGAGGTTGAGGCCAGGGAAATCCTTGAGCTGCTTCTTCATCTCGGCGATCCAGGTGTTCTGGTTGGTCGAGGTGGTGGTGGCCGAAAGGATGGCGAAACCGCCCTTGCCACCTTCCAGGTGGTTCTTTGCAAGCGTCAGGCACATCTTGCCGATCAGGTCGTTGGAAGACGGGTTCAAGTGCATGATGCGGCCTTCCTTGGCCACTGCCGAGTCCCAGGAAATGACCTTGATGCCGCGCTGGGCGGCCTTCTTGAGCGCCGGAATGACGGCATCCGGATCGTTGGCGGAGATGGCAATCGCATCCACCCCTTGAGCGATCAGCGAATTGATCACCTCGATCTGGCCTTCGGCCGTCGTGGAGGTCGGGCCGGTATAGATGACCTGGACGCCGCCGAGTTCCTTGGCAGCTTCCTGCGCGCCCTTGTTGGCCGCTTCGAAGAAGCCGTTGCCGAGCGATTTGACGACCAGCGCGATCTTCATGTCTGCGGCGCTTGCCGCCGTCGTCATTGTCGATGTCAGGGCGGCGAAGGCGAATGCCGCGCCGAGGGCGAGTTTCTTTGCAAGTTTCATGGTTGGTCCTCCCAGTTGATAGTTTAATCTTTCTCTCGCGCCGGTCGCTCCTCACGCGGCCGACGAAGAATCCTCCTTGGCCATGTCCGCTGCGGCGGCACCGGCGATAATCAGTTTGACGCCCGCATCCTCGACCATCCGTGCGGCGTCGTCGGTCACGCCGTCATCGGTGATGACGGTCGTCACCCGGTCGAGCGGGCAGAGGATGAGGCTCGATCGGCGCGAAAACTTCGACGAGTCCACCATCACGATCAGTTCCTCGGCCTGGTGCATCAGCTTCTGCTCGCTCTGGATCACCAGCGCGTCGGCTTCCATCACGCCGAGCGGGCCGACCCCCTGCGCGCCGATGAACATGCGCCGTGCGTAAAAATTGCGGATCGCGTCATTGTCGAAGGGCGACAGGATCAGGCTCTGCTCGCGATAGATCGCGCCGCCCGGTATCGTCACCGTGTTCTTCGAATGCTTGATCAGATGTTCGGCGATCGCAAACGAATTGGTCATCACCTGCAGGCGTCGGGCCGACATGAAATGCACCATCTGGAACGTCGTCGTGCCGCCGTTGATGATGACGCTGTCGCCTTCGTCGCAGAGTTCGACTGCGCGGCGGGCGATTGCGCGCTTCTTGTCGATATTGACCGATTCCGACACCCGGAACGATCGGGCCGAAAGCTGGCCGATCTGCGGAGGATGAACGGCTTCCGCGCCGCCGCGGACGCGCCGGAGCTTGCCCTGGACGTGCAGCGAAGCGATGTCGCGTCGAATCGTCGCTTCCGAGGCCTCGGTCAATTCAGCGATATCCTGCACCGTGATGACGGGCTTTTCCTGGATAGCGCTCAAGATGATGCGATGGCGTTCACGTTCGTGCATTGGCTCCTCCTCGGCGACAACTATTACCGGAAAATTTATGTTGTCAATCACAAACGATCAAGTTCGCTTTTATTGCGCTGCACAATGAAACTTTATGATCGTTTGTGATTGACAGACGGCGCGACAATGCGCGATACCGGCAACAGGGAGATGGCGGCCGCCTCGTCGCCGTGAGCCGAAACACGTTGGGAGGACAAGCAATGTCGGGCCAAACCCGCCTTCTCGAAAACCGTTGGAACGATGCCCAGGCCGCCAAGCTCGATGAGCCCGGCAAGCTGCTCTATCGCTCCAACCTTCTCGGTGCCGACAAGCGCATCACCAATTACGGCGGCGGCAATACCTCCGCCAAGGTGATGGAAACCGATCCGCTGACCGGAGAAAAAGTGAAGGTCATGTGGGTGAAGGGGTCGGGCGGCAATGTCGGCACGATCAAGCTCGATGGTTTCGCCACCCTTTACATGGACAAGCTGGAAGCGCTGAAGGGGCTCTACAAGGGCGTCGAGGACGAGGACCGCATGGTCGGCTTCCTGCCGCATTGCACCTTCAACCTCAATCCGCGCGCCGCTTCCATCGATACCCCGCTGCATGGTTTCGTGCCGTTCACCCATGTGGACCACATGCACCCGGACGCGATCATCGCGATTGCGGCTTCCAAAAACTCAAGGGAACTGACGCAACAGGTCTTCGGTGCCGAAATCGGATGGCTGCCCTGGCGGCGGCCGGGTTTCCAACTCGGGCTCGATCTCGAAGCGTTCGTCAAGGCTAACCCGAATGCCAAGGGCGTCGTGCTGGAAAGCCATGGTCTGTTCACCTGGGCAAATGATGCCAAGGCCTGCTACGAACTGACGCTCGACATCATCAACAAGGCGATCGAATGGTTCGCCAAAGAGACCGAAGGCAAGACGATCTTCGGTGGCGCCGCGACCAAGAGCCTGCCCGCGCCGGAACGTCGGGCGATCGTCGCGAAACTGATGCCGGAAATCCGCGGCCGGATCGGCAGGGTGGAGCGCAAGCTTGGCCATTTCGACGATCAGGACGCGGTGCTGGAATTCGTCAATTCCAAGAACCTGCAGCCGCTCGGCGCGCTCGGTACCTCCTGCCCGGACCATTTCCTGCGCACGAAAATCCGTCCGCTGATCGTAGATTTCGATCCCGCAAAGCCGGATGTCGATGCGGTGATCGCCGCGCTCGACAAGGCGCTTGAAGATTATCGCGCCGATTACAGCCGCTACTACGAGACCTGCAAACACAGCAATTCGCCCGCCATGCGCGACCCTAACCCGGTGATCTTCCTGGTTCCGGGCGTCGGCCTGCTGTCGTTTGCGCGTGACAAGGCGACGGCGCGTATTGCCGGCGAGTTCTACGTCAACGCCATCAACGTGATGCGCGGGGCGTCCACGGTTTCCGAATATCAGGGCCTGCCGGAACAGGAGGCCTTCGACATCGAATATTGGCTGCTCGAAGAGGCGAAGCTGCAGCGCATGCCGAAGCCGAAAAGCCTTGCCGGACAGGTGGCCTTCGTCACCGGCGGCGCTGGCGGCATCGGGCGGGCGACCGCCGCCAGGCTGATGGGTGAGGGTGCCTGCGTGGTGCTTGCCGATATCGACGGCGGCGCACTCGACGCGACCAAAGCCGATTTCGAAAAGTCGTTCGGCAAGGACGCGGTGCGTGGGGTCCTGCTCGACGTGACGACCGAGGACGCGGTGATCACTGCGTTTGCCGAGGCCTGCGTCGAATTCGGCGGCGTCGATATCCTCATCTCGAACGCCGGGATCGCGTCTTCCGCGCCGGTCGAGGAAACCACGCTTGCCATGTGGAGCAAGAATATCGACATCCTGGCGACGGGTTATTTCCTCGTTTCGCGTGAGGCATTCCGGTTGTTCCGGCGCCAGAAGCTCGGCGGCAATGTCGTCTTTGTCGCTTCCAAGAACGGGCTTGCCTCTTCTCCGAATGCTTCGGCCTATTGCACCGCCAAGGCTGCCGAAATCCATCTCGCCCGCTGCCTGGCGCTCGAAGGCGCCGAGGCCGGCATCCGCGTCAATACGGTCAATCCGGACGCCGTGCTGCGCGGATCGAAGATCTGGAACGGCGAATGGCGCGAACAACGGGCCGCCTCGTCCAAGATCGAGGTGGACGACCTTGAGGAGCACTACCGCAAGCGGTCGCTGCTCAAGCTCAATGTCTTCCCGGAGGATATTGCGGAGGCAATCTATTTCCTCGCATCGGACGCATCGGCCAAGTCGACCGGCAACATCATCAACGTGGATGCCGGCAACGCCCAGAGCTTTACGCGGTAGGCCGAACTTGCCCCTCGCCCTAGCCCTCTCCCCGCATGCGGGGAGAGGGGACGTGGCACACGGTACGTTCTAGGGACTTGATGACAGTGCGGCATATCCCTTCTCCCCATTATGATGGGGAGAAGGTGGCGGCAGCCGGATGAGGGGCAGACCCCGAAGGGAGGATTTTCAATGACTGAACTCAAGATCACGACCAATGTGATCGCCGCTGAAAACGACAAACGCGCAGCAGCGCTCAAATCCGATTACGACGCGCTCGGCGAGAACCTGTCGCGGCGCGGCATCAATATCGAAACGATCACCCGGGATGTCGAGAAATTCTTTGTGGCCGTACCCTCCTGGGGCGTCGGGACTGGAGGGACGCGTTTCGCCCGTTTTCCGGGTCAAGGCGAGCCGCGCGGCATTTTCGACAAACTCGATGACTGCGCCGTTATTCACCAGCTGACCCGGGCGACGCCGACGGTTTCGCTGCATATCCCGTGGGACAAGGCGGATCCGGGGGAGTTGCGCGCCAAGGGCGATGCGCTGGGTCTCGGTTTCGATGCGATGAACTCCAACACGTTTTCGGATGCGCCGGGACAGGCGCATTCCTACAAATACGGCTCGCTCAGCCACACGAATGCTGCGACGCGCGCCCAGGCGATCGAGCACAATCTCGAATGTATCGAGATCGGCAGGGCGATCGGCTCCAAGGCGCTCACGGTGTGGATCGGCGACGGTTCGAACTTTCCGGGCCAGAGCCATTTCACGCGGGTGTTCGAGCGGTATCTCGCTTCGATGGCGGAAATCTACAAGGCGCTGCCGGAGGACTGGCGGCTGTTTTCCGAGCACAAGATGTACGAACCGGCCTTCTATTCGACGGTGGTGCAGGACTGGGGCACGAATTACCTGATCGCCAATACGCTCGGACCAAAGGCCTTCTGCCTCGTCGATCTCGGCCACCATGCGCCGAATACCAATATCGAGATGATCGTCGCCCGCCTCATCCAGTTCGGAAAGCTCGGCGGCTTCCACTTCAACGATTCCAAATATGGCGACGACGATCTCGACGCCGGCGCTATCGAGCCTTACCGGCTGTTCCTCGTCTTCAACGAATTGGTCGATGCCGAGCATCGCGGGATCAAGGATTTTCGTCCGGCGCATATGATCGACCAGTCGCACAACGTTACCGATCCGATCGAGAGCCTGATTTCCAGCGCCAACGAAATCCGCCGCGCCTATGCCCAGGCATTGCTGGTCGATCGGACAGCGCTTGACGGGTTCCAGCAGGAAAACGATGCACTGATGGCATCTGAAACGCTGAAGCGCGCCTATCGCACCGATGTGGAGCCGATCCTGGCGGAAGCTCGCCGCCGCGCAGGCGGAGCGATCGATCCGGTCGCGACCTATCGCGCCAGCGGCTATCGGAAACAGGTTGCCGCGGAACGCCCGGCATCGACCAGCGGTGGCGGCGGGATCGTCTGATCCCTCCAGCCTGCAATGATGCCGGCGGATGAGCTCCGCCGACGGTCAATTCTCACGATACGATCAGGTGTTCCGGGCGAGTGCGCGTTCCATGCGGCTCAGACCCTCCTCGAGAAGGGCGCGCGGGCATCCGAAATTGACGCGCACGAAGTTGCCGTAGGCCTCGCCGAATTCAGATCCGGCATTGAAGCCGACCTTGCCGTGCTCGAGGAAATAGCTTTGGGCATTCGGCTTCAGGCCGAGTTCCGTGCAGTCGAGCCAGGCGAGGAACGTGGCTTCCGACTTCATGAGCTTGATCTTGGGAAACCGGCGCGCGATTTCGGCCGACAGATAATCGCGGTTCGCCTCGATGTAGGCGAGCATCCGGGTTTTCCAGTCGCCCGCCTTCGAAAAGGCCGCAAGCGTCGCTTCAAGCCCGATGATATTGGCGTTGTCGACCATTCCGAGGCGTGCCTGGTTGAACTTTTCGCGGATCGCCTTGTTGCCGACGATCGCGAAGGCGGTCTTGAGGCCGGCGATATTGTAGGTCTTGCTGGCGGCCATCAGGGTGATCGTGCGGTTTGCGGCGTCTTGCGAAAGCGAGGCGATCGGCACGTGGCGGCGGCCGTCGAACAGGAGGTCGCAATGGATCTCGTCGGAGATGATCAGCGTATCGTTCTGGCGGCAGAGGTCGGCGATCGTCTTCAGTTCGTCCGCCGTGAATACCTTGCCTGTCGGGTTCTGCGGATTGCAGAAGAGCAGCGCCTTTGACTTCGCCAGCTCCGCGGCCAGAACGTCGGTGTCCATCACATGGCCTTCGGCGGTCGGCAGAAGCGGCGCTTCGCGGCGGACAAGGTTCCAGTCCGCCGGAGCTTCAAGGATCGGACGATAGACCGGCGGCTGAACCAGCACGCCGTCACCCGGCTTGAGCATCGCATGCAGCGCCATGTTGAAACCGGGAACGACGCCCGGAAGGAAGACGATCTCGTCCGGCGAGACCGTCCAGCCGTATTTTTCCTGCATGTCGGCGACGATCCGGGTGCGCAACTCGTCGCGGGCGACGCCGTAGCCGAGCATCGGATGCTCGAGCCGGTTGCGGATGGCGTCGACGATCTCCGGGGCTGCGGGGAAGTCCATGTCGGCGACCCACATGGGCAGCACGTCGTCCGGATACTTGCTCCACTTCGAGCTGCCGGTGCCCCGGCGTTCGTGCACCGCATCGAAATCGGTCATGCTCTCAAATCCCTTGTTATCATTCTGCCGGTCAAATCGATCGGCCATCCTCATCTCGGCGCCGGCCGCGAACCGGGCAAGGCGCGAAATCAGCTCCCGTTGTCCCCAACCGGCCGCGCGCCTGTCAACGCCTTTCTTTGCGTAACCGGCGAGCGCAGCGCCTGGCGCTTGTCCCGGCAAGGGAGCGAGCAGCCTGCTTCGGTCATTGGGATGAGGCAGATCGATCTGGCGGAGAGCTCAGGCGCGGATCAGGATATGCGCTTCCATAGCCGCTTCGACGAAGGCCTTTCTGGCTTCTTCAGGCTTGCGCTTTCCGGCATCCACCGCGGCGCAGACTTCGAGCGCCCGGTCGAGGGCCGTGCCGTCCTCCACCGGCCAGTCTTCGATCATCGCCCATGCCGCGGCCTGCGTCGTTTCGATCGCGGTTTCGGCCGGCGGCTCGCCGATCGATATGACGACCGGCTTGTTCCAAGGCGTATTCATTCTGTTCGGCGTCCCGTCTCGTCCATGCCGGTCTCATAGACCGATTTGGCTGCCGTGGCGAGGGTCGGCAATCGGCGATGCGAGAAAGAAGGAGGGTCGCTCTATCTAGAGCAAGCCGCGGGCAGCGAGGTTCTTCATCATCGCCGTGATGCCAAAACTCCAGGGAGGGCATTCGGTCGAGAGGCGTACCGTGTTTCGCAGCGTGCCGAGGCCCGGAGAGGAGATCTCGACGATGTCGCCGATCTTGTGGGTAAAGCCCTGGTTCGGCACGTCGCGGTCCTCGGTCGGTGCAAACAGCGTGCCGAGAAACAGCATGAAGCCGTCGGGATACTGATGATGATCGCCACATGTATGCTTGACGAGGTCAAGCGGGTCGCGGCTGATCTGCGACATCGAGCTCTTGCCGTTGAGGACATATCCCTCCGGTCCGGTCACGCGCAGGTCGAGTTCGGCATTGCGGACATCGTCCAATCCGTAACCCTCATCGAAGAGGCGGATGAAAGGCCCGATCGAGCAGGAGGCATTGTTGTCCTTTGCCTTGCCGAGCAGAAGCGCGGAACGCCCTTCGACGTCGCGCAGGTTGACGTCGTTGCCGAGGGTCGCTCCCTTGATCTCGCCCTGGCTGTTGACCGCCAGCACGATTTCCGGCTCGGGGTTGTTCCAGGTCGATACCGGGTGGAGGCCGACATCCGCGCCCCAGCCGACCGAGGAAAGCACCGGCGCCTTGGTGAAGACTTCAGCATCTGGGCCGATCCCGACTTCGAGATATTGCGACCACATGCCCTCCCTGATCAGCGCTTCCTTGACGCTTGCGGATTGCGGCGAGCCGGCCTTCAGGTCCTTGAGGCTGCCGCCGATGATCGTGCTGACGGTCTGCCGGATGGCGGCCGCCCTGTCCGGATTGCCGGCGGCCTTCTCCTCGATGACGCGCTCGATCATCGATTGCGCGAACGTTACCCCGCAGGCCTTGACCGCCTGGAGATCGACGGGCGCCAGCAGATGGGGACGCGACGGATCGGGCTTGCCCGTGCTGTTCCCGGCAATGTCTTTCAACGCGCCGATGATCGGGCCAGCGGCGTTTCGGACAAACTCCGCAGCATCGGCGCGCTCCAGAAGCGCGCTGAGGGTCGGCGCTTCCTTGCTGGTGATATCGACCAGGGCACCGTCACGCAGCGTGACGACGCTCGGGCCCGAAACACCAGGATTCCAGACGCGGCCGACAAAAAGCCCGTTGGCAAACGTATCGATGAGATTGTCGGTCATGCTGGTGTATCTCCTCCCGTTAGATGTGGCCGAATGGGCCACTCTATCTTCTCTTGTTCTTCCGCTTGGCGCGAAGCGCGGTTTCCAGCTCGCAGCCAAGGCTGTGTGTTTTCGCTGTCGAAGACGCATTCGTCCAGCCCCAGGCGACAAATTAGATCGAGATTTTGCGGGGCGCCGGCACGTCGCACTGCCGATCGTGGAGCTCAGCAAACCACCCTATGCTGAAACCCCTCGGCATGGGGGTTGCAGATCCCGTTCTCAGCGGCCGCCGCCGCTCGTCTCTACCTCCCCATTGACAGGGCATTTGCGTTCTGTATTCTGTTATAAAAGCTTATATAACATAATTGTGGAACAAAAACGGGAGACTATCATGAAGCTGAAGCTTGCATTCCTTGTTGCAACCGCGCTCGTCGCCACGCCGTCATTCCTGATGGCGCAGGAGAAGGGCGGCGTCATCAACGTCGCGACCATCGGCGAGCCGCCGACACTCGATCCGATGACGTCGACGGCCGACCTTGTTGGTATCGTTACGCAGCACATTTTCGAGACGCTCTATACGTTCGACAAGAAGTGGGGCGTCACGCCGCTTCTCGCGGAAAGCCTGCCTGCGGTCAGCGACGACGGCAAAACCTATACGGTCAAGCTGCGCACCGGCATCAAATTCCATGACGGCAGCGACATGACCTCGGAAGATGTTGTCGCCTCGCTCACCCGCTGGACCAAGCTCGCCTCGCGCGGCAAGCAGGCCGCCGGTTTCATCGAGTCCGTCTCCGCCGCCGATCCGGCGACCGTGACGATCAAGCTGAAGCAGCCCTATGCGCCGCTCGCCTCGCTGCTCGCCTTCAACAACTCTGCCGCGATCATCATCCCGGCCGAAAAGCAGGCCGACACGATGACCGAGTTTGTCGGTACTGGACCCTATATGCTGAAGGAGCGCAAGGCCGACCAGTATATCCAGCTCACCCGCTTCAAGGACTACAAGCCGCGTTCGGGCGAGAGCGACGGTTATGGCGGCGCCCGCCACCAGTATCTCGACGAGATCCGCTTCGTGCCGGTTCCGGATCCGAACACCCGCGTCGAAGCCGCCGTTTCCGGCCAGTACGACTATGTAGACTCCCTGCCGGTCGAATCCTTCGACAAGGTGAAGGCCTCGAAGGCCACCCAGCCGCTGCTCCTGAAGCCCTTCGGCTACCCGGTCTTCGTCTTCAACACCGCGGAAGGCGCTGCCAAGAACCTCGCCGTCCGCAAGGCGATCCGCCAGGCGCTCAGCATGGAAGACATGCTGGCCGCCGCCTTCGGCAGCAAGGATTTCTACGCCCTCAACGGCAATATCTACCCGGCCTCCTTCAGCTGGAGCACGGATGCCGGCGTGAAAGGCAATTACAACGCCGCCGATCCGGAAGGTGCTGCTGTTGCCGCGAAGGCCGCGGGTTATGACGGCAAGCCGATCCGCATCCTGACCAGCCGCCAATATGAGTTCCACTACAAGATGGCGCAGGTTGCCGCCGAGTATCTGAAGCTTGCCGGCTTTACCGTCGACATGCAGGTGGTCGACTGGGCAACGCTTACCCAGCGCCGCACCGACAAGGCGCTCTGGGACATCTACATCACCCACAGCCCCTTCCTGCCGGAGCCGGCGCTGATCGGTTCTCTGGCGCCGAGTTCGCCGGGCTGGTGGGATACGCCTGCCAGAAAGGCGGCCGTTGACGCTTTCTCGGCAGAGTCGGATCCGAAGAAGCGCGTCGAGCTCTGGGCCAATGTCCAGAAGGCCCTTTATGACGAGGCGCCTTTCATGAAAATCGGCGATTTCAACGCGGTTTCTGCGATCTCGACCAAGCTTCAGGGCGTCGATCCGGCTCCGTGGCCCTATTTCTGGAACGCCTCGATCAAGAAGTAATAATCCTCCCAAGGGACGCGGATGCCGGTTTACGGACCGGCATCCGTCTTCGATGATGTCCGCAATGCCGGACACAGGAACACCTTCGTATGATACGCTATATCCTTCAACGCCTTGCCGGCATGATCGTGGTGATGTTCCTCGTCGTCACGATCGTCTTCGTGATCGTTCGGGTGACGCCCGGCGATCCGGCCGCGGTCATGCTCGGACCGGATGCCACGGCCGAGGACGTCGCCGAATTGCGCACGCGTCTCGGCCTCGATCAGTCGATCGCAGTTCAATATGTCTTCTATATCGGCCAGCTTCTGAGGGGCGACCTCGGCCAGTCGATATTTCTCAACATGCCGGTGACGTCAGCGCTTCTCGACCGCGCCGAACCGACATTTTTCCTGACGATCTTCTCGTTGGCGATTGCCAGCGTCATCGCGCTGCCGATCGGCATTTATGCCGCCTATCGGCGAGGGTCCTTCGTCGACCAGGCCGCGACGACGGTCGCAATGCTGGCTGCCAGCATTCCGAGCTTCTGGCTCGGCCTCATCCTGATGCAGTTCTTCGCCGTGCGGATGAACCTCTTCCCGGTTTCCGGCTATGGCGGACCGGGCGCCAGCTTTGCGGAGCGCATGTATCACCTGACATTGCCGGCCTTCGCGCTTGGCCTCGTCTCCTCGGCGCTGATCCTGCGGTTTACCCGCGCCTCGATGCTCGATGTACTCGGCGACGATTATATCCGCACCGCCCGCGCGAAGGGGCTGATCGAGCGGCGGGTGGTGTTGAAACATGCGCTGAAGAACGCGCTGATCCCGATCCTTACCGTGCTGGGGCTCACCGCCGCCGTGCTGATTTCCGGTGCCGTCGTCACCGAAACCGTGTTCGGCTTGCCGGGCGTCGGCAATCTGGTGGTCTCGGCGGTGCTGCGGCGCGACTATCCCGTCATCCAGGGCGCGCTGCTCGTCATCGCCGCCCTCTATGTCCTGATCAATTTCGCGATCGACATGCTCTATCTGCTGGTCGATCCAAGGGTGCGCTACTGATGGCGGAAATTGTCACCACCAAGCCGGCCTCGAGCGAAGGAGCCAAGTTCTTTCGCCGTTTCCTGAAACGCAAGACGGTCGCGCTCGGACTGATCGTCATCGTGGTCTTTGTCCTGCTTGCGGTTTTCGCGCCGTGGATCGCCCCCTATTCGCCGTCGAAACTGTCGATCGTCAACCGGCTGAAGCCGCCGAGCGAGATCTACTGGTTCGGCACCGACGAGTTCGGCCGCGACATCTTCTCGCGCACCATTTTTGCGGGGCGTCTGTCGCTGCTGGTCGGGGCTGCCGTCGTTAGCCTTTCGGCGATCATCGGCGTGACGCTCGGTCTGCTGGCCGGCTTCTTCCAGAAGCTCGATACGCCGATCGCCCGGCTGATCGATGCGATGATGGCCTTCCCGGACATCCTGCTCGCGATCGCGCTGGTCGCAGCCCTCGGGCCATCGCTGGTGACGGTGATCATCGCGCTGTCGATCGTCTATTCGCCGCGGCTCGCCCGCATCGTCCGGGCCTCGACGCTGGTGATCCGCGAACTGCCTTACGTAGAGGCGGCGAAAGCGCTGGGCATCTCGACCTTCCACATCATGACGCGGCACGTACTGCGCAACCTCATATCGCCGATCCTGGTGCAGGGCACGTTCCTGTTCGCCAGCGCCATGCTCGCCGAAGCCGGACTTTCCTTCCTCGGCCTCGGCGTCAGCCCTGAAATACCGACCTGGGGAACCATGATCTCAGCCGGCCGCCAATATGTCGGCCAGGCCGACTGGATGACCTATTTCCCGGGCTTCGCCATCATTCTTTCCGTGCTGTCGCTGCAGATGGTCGGCGACGGATTGCGGGACATGCTCGATCCAAGACTTCGAAAGGACCTCTAAATGACCGGTGAAAAAGCGGGCCAGCCGCTCCTCCTCACCAACGTGAAGCCGATGGCTTTCGGCGGCAATGCGGCCTCCGGCACGACTGATATCCTGGTCGGCGCCGACGGCAGGATTTCCGCTATCGGCTCGTCGCTCGCAGCACCCGCCGAGGCGATCCGCGTCGACGGCAAGGGCGCCTTCATCTCTCCCGGTTGGATCGACCTGCATGTGCATATCTGGCATGGCGGCACCGATATCTCGATCCGCCCATCGGAATGCGGCGCCGAGCGCGGCGTCACCACGCTGGTCGATGCCGGTTCTGCCGGCGAGGCCAATTTCCACGGTTTCCGCGAATATATCATCGAGCCGTCGAAGGAGCGCGTCAAGGCGTTCCTGAACCTCGGTTCGATCGGCCTCGTCGCCTGCAACCGCGTCGCCGAACTGCGCGACATCCGCGACATCGATCTCGACCGCATCCTCGAATGTTATGCGGAGAACAAGGAACATATCGTCGGCATCAAGGTGCGGGCGAGCCATGTGATCACCGGTTCCTGGGGCGTCACGCCGGTCAAGCTCGGCAAGAAGATCGCCAAGATCCTCAAGGTTCCGATGATGGTGCATGTCGGCGAGCCGCCGGCGCTCTATGACGAGGTGCTGGAAATCCTCGGCCCCGGCGACGTCGTCACCCATTGTTTCAACGGCAAGGCCGGTTCGAGCATCATGGAAGACGAGGACCTCTACAATCTCGCCGAACGCTGCGCCGGCGAGGGCATCCGCCTCGATATCGGCCATGGCGGCGCGTCCTTTTCCTTCAAGGTGGCGGAAGCGGCGATCGCCCGTGGCCTGCTGCCGTATTCGATCTCGACCGACCTGCACGGCCATTCGATGAACTTTCCGGTCTGGGACCTGGCGACCACCATGTCCAAGCTGCTGTCGGTCGGCATGCCGTTCGACAAGGTTGTCGAAGCGGTCACCCATCACCCGGCCTCGGTCATCAAGCTGTCCATGGAAAACAGGCTCTCGATCGGCGAACGGGCCGATTTCACGATCTTCGATCTCATCGATGCCGATCTCGAGGCGACCGATTCCAACGGTGACGTTTCGCGTCTCCAGAAACTGTTCGAACCGCGTTACGCGGTCATCGGTTCGGAAGCGATCACCGCCAGCCGCTACATCCCACGGGCCCGCAAGCTCGTCCGCCACAGCCACGGTTACTCGTGGCGCTGAGGCGTATCGTTAAATCGCATGACAGGAGTTGACGTGAACACGTCTTCAGCAAAGGCCGCTCCAGCGGCGCAGACACCTTACGATCGGCTGATCGCGCTCGGCATCAAGCTGCCGCCGCCGCCGCCGCCGATCGCCAATTTCGTCACGCACGTCCGTGAAGGCAACATGCTCTACCTCTCCGGCCAAGGGCCCCGCGAGGCGGATGGGCATCTGCATTCCGGCAAGGTGGGCGCCGATGTCAGCGTCGACCTCGCCTATCAGCATGCGCGGCTGGTGGGCATCAACCTGCTTGCCGTCATGCACGAGGCGCTCGGCGACCTTTCACGGGTGAAGCGGGTGGTGAAACTGCTCGGCATGGTCAATGCCGTACCGGATTTCGAGGATCATCCAAGCGTCATCAACGGCTGCTCGGACCTGTTCATCTCGGTGTTCGGGGATGCGGGACAGCATGCCCGTTCGGCCGTCGGTTTCGGCTCGCTGCCGGGCAATATCACCGTGGAAATCGAGGCAATCGTCTCGCTGAACGACTAGGAGACAAGGTCAGTGGTTGCGCCAACCCATCAGCTTCTCGATCCGCTGGGCGGAAGCGCGGACATGTTCCGTATAGTGGTTCTCGTCGGACACGACTTTCTGTTCCGGCAGCACGATGGAAATGGTCGCAACGCACTCGCCGCTCCGGTCGCAGATTGGCGAAGCGATGCAGGCAACCGCATAATCGGACTCCGCCACCTGGATCGACAGCCGCTGCTCGAAGGCCTTGCCGGCCGAGTCGGACAGCGTGCGGGCGTCGATCTCGGCGCGGCCGGTCGGCGAGGTGCGGGCGCAACGCTTGAAAAGCTCGATCCGCTCGGCCTCGGCCAAGTGCCCGACGAGAAGCCGGCCGGACGCCGTCCAGTTGAGCGGCACACGGGTGCCGACGCGCGAAGCGACCTGGTAATGGCTCGGGCCGTCCGCCATGGCGAGCACCAGCATATAATCACCGTCGCGGCCGCAGACCTGCACGGTTTCGCCAGCCTGCCGGCAGAGGTCGTGCATCTCGTGGGTGGCGACGCTCATGAAATCGAGCGACCGGGCGTAGGCGAGGCCGTAGTGGTAGAGCCGGGCGCCAAGCCAGATCGTGCCGTCGGCATTGCGGGCGAGCATGTTCTTCCCGACCAGATCGTCGATGATCACGTAGACGGTCGACAGCGGGGCCTTGACCGCCTTGGCAATCGCATAGGCGCCGGACGGCGCACCCGTTTCGTAGAGATAGTCGATCACCTGCAATGCGCGGTCGATGCCGCTCACGCGCGAGCGGCGCGCGCCCTTGGCTTCCGTTTCCACGTCGGAACCGGCGTCAACGGAGAGGTCTGCGGATGAAGTCTTGGCGTCCAACTCGATGTTCCCCCGTGGGGCTCCTCGTGTGATTTCGAGAGGCTATTACATTACTATGGCATAGCTGTCGATGGCAATTCGACGTCGGCCGTTAATTTGGAGAATGACAATGTCCGATGATATCCGCACCCAGATCGGCCTTCGCCCGGTCATCAATGTTTCCGGCACGATGACGAGCCTCGGGGCTTCGATCGTGGTTCCGGAGGCGATCGCGGCGATGGCGGCGATCCTGCCGCAATTCGTCGAGATCAACGATCTGCAGCGCAAGGCGAGTGCGATCATCTCCCGGTTGACCGGCGGTGAGGCGGGCTTCGTGACGGCCTCCTGCTCCTCCGGCATCAGTCTCGCAGTCGCTGGCGCGATCACCGGCAACAACCTGCTGGCAATCGAGAAACTGCCCGATACGGCGCCCGACAAGAACGAAGTGCTCGTGCAGATGGGCCATGTGGTGAGCTATGGCGCGCCGGTGGACCAGGCGATCCGGCTCGCCGGCGGCAAGGTCGTGCTGATCGGCCAGGCGACCTCGACGCACCGCTACCACATGGAGAATGCGATCACCGAGAAGACGGCCGCGGCGGTCTATGTCGTCTCGCATCACGTCGTTGACTACGGCCTGCTCAACCTTGTCGAGTTCGTCGAGATTGCCCATGCGAAGGGCGTGCCGGTCATCGTCGACGCGGCCTCGGAATACGACCTCAAGCTCTTCCTTTCGCAGGGCGCGGATATCGTGCTTTATTCCGGCCACAAGTTCCTCGGCGGCCCGACTTCGGGCATCGTTGCCGGCAAAAAGGAACTGGTGCGCAGCGCCTTCCTGCAGAACATGGGCATTGGCCGCGGCATGAAGGTCGGCAAGGAGAGCGTGTTTGGCGTCATGGCCGCGCTGGAAGCCTGGGAGAAGCGCGACCATGCGGGGATCCGCGAACGCGAGACGGGCTATCTGAACCTCTGGAAACAGACGCTCGACGGCCGCCCCGGCGTCACGGCCCTGATCGAGCCGGACCCGACCAGCAATCCGCTTGACCGCATGCGGGTGATCATCTCGGCGCCGGAAGCGCATATCACCGCCTGGGATCTGGCCGCAGCGCTCGGCCGCGGCAATCCGCCGGTCATCGTCCGCGACCATGAGGTGGAGCATCATTATTTCTATCTCGACCCCTGCAACCTGCATCCGGGCCAGGAAACCATCGTCGCTGCCCGCCTGACGGAAGAGCTCGACAAGGCGCGTGCCTCCAACGAGATCATCGCGACGCCGATCGAAGAGCGTAGCCGCCACCGTTTCGACAGCGCGCTTCGCTGGCCGGACTGACTGACAACAACGACAGGAAGGGAACGATCATGGCCATTTCGCAAGCACAAGCCGTCCAGTCCACTCAGCCGGTCCTCTCCGTCGAGAACCTGACCACCTCGTTTAACGTGGACGGCGAGTGGAAGTCGGTCGTGCGTGACGTTTCCTTCACCGTCGCCCCCGGCGAGACCGTGGCGATCGTCGGCGAAAGCGGATCCGGCAAAAGCGTCACTTCGCTCTCGATCATGCGGCTTTTGCAGGAAGGCACGAGCCGCATCGAGGGCAGGATCATGCTCGGCGGGCGCGATCTTCTGGCGCTTCCCGAACACGAGATGCGCAAGGTGCGCGGCAACGACGTCGCGATGATCTTTCAGGAGCCTATGACGAGCCTCAATCCGCTCTTCACCATCGGCGACCAGATTTCCGAGGCGCTGCTTTGCCACAAGGCGATGTCGGCGGCGCAAGCCAAGGCCGAAACCATCCGGCTGCTCGAAAAGGTCCGTATCCCCTCGGCCGCGTCGCGTTTCGACGAATATCCTCACCGTTTCTCGGGCGGCATGCGCCAGCGCGTGATGATCGCCATGGCCTTGGCGTCGAAACCGAAGCTGCTGATCGCCGACGAACCGACCACCGCGCTCGACGTCACGATCCAGGGCCAGATCCTCGATCTCATCAAGCTGCTGCAGGACGAGGAGGGGACGTCGGTCCTATTCATCACCCATGACATGGGCGTCGTCGCCGAAGTCGCCGACCGGACGATCGTCATGTATCGCGGCGAGCAGGTGGAGACGGGCGACACGCCTGATATCTTTCATCGCGGCAAACACCCCTATACGCGGGCGCTGCTGGCCGCGGTGCCGGTGCTCGGTTCGATGCAGAAATATGAGCGGCCGCTGCGCTTTCCCGTCGTCAATACGGCAACCGGGGAATCCGATGTCCAGGTCGAGGTGGCCGATACGGTCGCCGCCAACGACCGGCCCATTCTGGAGGTGAAGAACCTCACCAAGCGCTTCGATATCCATTCCGGCCTGTTCGGTCGTGTGAGCGGCCGTGTGCACGCGGTCGAGAATGTCTCCTTCGATCTGCATGCCGGCGAGACGCTGTCGCTGGTTGGCGAAAGCGGCTGCGGCAAGTCGACGACCGGCCGCGCCATCATGCGGCTGATCGAGCCGGATGCCGGTTCGGTCGTCGTCGAGGGCCGGGACGTGCTGGCGCTCGACAAGCGGGAGATGCGCGAGATACGCAAATCCGTGCAGATGATCTTCCAGGACCCGTTCGCCTCGCTCAATCCGCGCATGACGATCGGCCAGGCGATCGCCGAGCCCTATCTCGAACACAGGATGGGGACGGCGAAACAGGCGAAGGAGGTCGTCGCCGAGATGCTGCGCAAGGTCGGCCTGACGCCTGACATGGTGAGCCGCTATCCGCACGAGTTCTCCGGCGGCCAGCGCCAGCGCATCTGCATCGCCCGGGCGCTTGCGCTCGAGCCGAAGGTGATCGTTGCGGACGAAAGCGTCTCGGCGCTCGACGTGTCGATCAAGGCGCAAGTCATCAACCTGATGCTCGACCTGCAGCAGAGCCTCAACCTCGCATTCCTGTTCATCAGCCATGACATGGCGGTGGTCGAGCGGGTCAGCCATCGCGTCGCGGTCATGTATCTCGGCGAGATCGTCGAGATCGGTCCGCGCGCCTCCGTGTTCGGCAATCCGCAGCATGAATATACGAAGAAACTGATGGCCGCCGTGCCGGTGCCGGACCCCGATCGCCGCCGCGAAAAGCGGGCGGTCGCCAGCGACGAGCTCAAGAGCCCGATCCGCTCCGTCGACTATATAGTCAATCCGCTCGACTATAAGACCGTTTCACCGGGCCATCTGGTTGCGATGTAACGGCTGCAGGCAATCGCTGCGGCAATCAATCGATGACGGCTTCGATCAGGAACGGTCCCTTGCGGCTGAGCGCGCCGTCGAACAGCTTGACGAATTCCTCGATCGTCGTCGCGCGGCCGGCTTCGACGCCGAGGCCCTTGGCGAGCGAGCACCAGTCTAGTTTTGGCGCGTCGAGATCGAGCATCCGCTGGGCGTTGCGGCCGTAGGCATTGACGCCGACATTGGTCATCTCGCCCTGAAGGATGCGGTAGGCGCTGTTGGCGAAGACGATGGTGACGACGTCGAGCTGTTCGCGGGCCTGGGTCCAGAGGCCCTGCACCGTGTACATGCCGCTGCCGTCGGCCTGCATCGCCACCACCTTGCGGTCCGGCGCACCGATCGCAGCGCCTGCAGCCAGCGGAATGCCGATGCCGATGGCGCCGCCGGTGATCGGAAGGTGATCGTGGGGCGGGAGCCCGGGCGCCAGAACCGGATATTGGCCGACGGAGGTCAGGCCCTCGTCGATGATGATTGCGTTTTCCGGTAGCTTGCGGCCGATCGCGAAGCTGATCGCGTCGGGCGTCAGCGCTCCGGTCGGCACCTGGATATCATTCTGGATGAACCGGTTGCGGACGAAGTCCGTATCCGGCTTAATCCCGAGTGCATCGGCAAGCGTCGCCAGCACGTCGGCAAGATCGTGTTCGTGCTCCGCCAGCTGGATGATCTCGCAGGAAGGCGGCAGGGTCGTGCTCGGCTTCCCGGGATAGGCAAAGAAGGTGACTGGGCGTGGCCCGCCGATGCAAATGGCGACCTCGAAATCCTGGAGCGCTTCGAGGGCAAGATCGATCTTGTAGGGCACCGGCCGGACGAGCGCGCGCCCGGCGCCGCGGGCGCTGCGGCCCGAGGACGTTGAGAAAAGCACAGCGCCGGTGGCGGCTGCGATGCGACCGGCGATTTCGGCAGGTTTTTCCCGCAGGGCGCGGCCGGCCAGCATGATCACGACACGCTTGCCGCTGCGCAACGCGGCGACGGAGGCTTTCAGGGCCTCGGGGTCGATCGCCGGCGGGGCAGGAACTGCGGCCGGCGTAAGGGTTTCCGGCAAGACCTCGCCCCAGGCAGCGTCCGCCGGCAGGATCATGGTCGAGACGCCGCGATTGGCAAGCGCCGCCACATAGCCTTCTTCGGTGCAGCGGCGGATGTCGGCTGGGCCGCTCGCGCGTCCGACCCAATGGGACATCGGCCGGGCCAGGCTTTCGATATCGCTGGTCAGCGGTGCATCATATTGAAGGTGATAGGAGGCATGGTCGCCGACGACGTTCAGCATCGGCGTGCGGGCGCGGCGGGCATTGTGGAGGTTGGCCAGACCGTTGGCGAGGCCGGGGCCGAGGTGGAGAAGAGTGGCGGCCGGCTTGTCCGCCATGCGGGCATAACCATCGGCGGCACCCGTCACGACACCTTCCGACAGGCCGAGCACGCAGCGCATGGCCGGCTTGCGGTCGAGGGCTGCGACGAAATGCATCTCCGATGTGCCGGGATTGGCAAAGCAGACGTCGACGCCGTTCACCAGAAGGACGTCACACAGCATATCGGCGCCGTTCATGCGTTTTTCCTTATCTTTGCAGCATGCCCAAAGGCTGCCGCGACCGAGAGAAACCGCGGGCCGCATCGGTCCCGCGGTCAGCGGCGACGAGTGAGGCTCAGGCGGCTGCCGAAGCGGTCGCGTCGGAGAACGCTGCTTCGATCGACGCTTCGAGAATGGCGAGCCCTTCCTCCAGAACTTCCCATTCGATGGTGAGCGGCGGCAGCAAACGGATCACATTGAGCCGTGTTCCGCAAGACAGGAGGATGAGGCCGCGCGCCTCCGCTTCCGCGATGATGCGGTTGGTGAGGACAGGCGACGCGGCCTTCGACTGGCGATCTTCGACCAGCTCGAACGCCACCATGGCGCCGAGGCCGCGCACGTCGCCGATATGCTCCATGCCCTGGCGGGAGGCGATCGCCGTCAGCCGCTCGGTGATCCGGCGGCCGACTTCGGCGGCGCGTTCGCAGAGTTTTTCATCTTCGATGACGTCAAGCACGGCGTTGGCGGCAGCGACGCTCAGCGGATTGCCGGCATAGGTACCGCCCAGCCCGCCGGGATGGGCGGCGTTCATGATCTCGGCCTTGCCGGTGACGGCGGAAAGCGGGAAGCCGCCGGCGAGGCCCTTTGCCATGGTGATCATGTCCGGCTTCACGCCCGCATACTCGAAACCGAACATCCTGCCGGTGCGCGCCATGCCTGCCTGGATTTCGTCGGCGATCAGCACGATGCCGTATTTATCCGCGACTGCGCGAAGGTGTACGAGGAATTCCTTCGGTGCGACGTTGAAGCCGCCTTCGCCCTGGACCGGCTCGACGATGAAGGCCGCAATCCGTTCCGGATCGACATCGGCTGCAAACAGTCGCTCGAGCCCGGTGATCGCTTCTTCGATCGAGAAACCGAGATAGGGGTTGGGGAAGGGCGCATGGTAGATGTCGGCCGGGAAGGGACCGAAATTCTTCTTGTAGGGCATGACCTTGCCGGTCAGCGCCATGCCGAGCAGGGTGCGGCCGTGGAAAGCGCCCGAAAAGGCGATGACGCCGGCGCGGCCGGTATGGGCGCGGGCGATCTTCACGGCATTTTCGACGGCTTCTGCACCCGTGGTCACCAGCATGGTGCGATTTTCGGCGCCGGTCGGCGCCATCGCGTTCAGCCGCTCGGCGAGCCGCACATAACCTTCGTAAGGCGCGACGTGGAAGCAGGTATGGGTGAAATGTTCGGCCTGTTCTGCGACGGCGCGCATCACGGACGGATGCCGATGGCCGGTATTGTTGACCGCGATGCCAGCGGCGAAATCTATGAAGCGCTTGCCGTCGACGTCCCAGAGCTCAGCATTCAGGGCTTTCTGGGCGAAGATGCCCCGGGTTCCGACGCCGCCCGCCACGGCGGCTTTCTGGCGGGACTGCAGATCTGCTGAAACGGTCATGACGATATCCCCTAAGGTCGATGACTCAGCTATAGTCTTGCTCATTATTTTGAGCAAGAGACATTCGGAAAATCAGAGATAGGGCGGCGAGCAGGCCGAGATGACGATCGTCTGCCGGTCCGAGAGGTTGCGGAACCGGTGAGGAATGCGGCTGTCGAAGAGGTAGGCCTCGCCGGCTTTGAGGACGCGGACGTCGTCGCCGACCGTCACTTCCAGCTCGCCCTCGACCACATAGCCACCTTCCGAGGATGCGTGCTGCAGCCGTGTTTCGCCGGTGTCCGCTCGGGGGCCGTAGATCTCGTGGAGAATCTGCAGGTTATGCGCCCGTGCATCGCCGATCTGGCGGAAGATCAGCGTGCCGTCACCGCCTGCAATCGGCGATGCGGCAACCTTTGAAGTCAGGTCGACCAGTTCATGTGCCGAGAAGAACGGGCCTTTCGGCGGGCTGCGTTCCGGCTCGAAAAAATCGCCCATGCCGACGCCGAGGCCGTTCAGGATCTTGCGGAGCGTCGAGACGGACGGGCTGACCTTGTTGGTTTCCACGTTCGATATTTGCGCGTGCGGGACACCCGCCCTTTCGGCGAGCTGACGCTGCGAAAGGCCGGCGGCCGCGCGCATGGCGTTGAGGCGTGCACCGATGTCGAACTTTTCATCCATCTCAAGCGTCCCGGCTGTTCCGGTCGGTTATGCCGTGGATCGGGATCGTGATCAACTGGATGATATTTTGAGCGCGCTCCTCCCGGACTTAGGCGCCATAGTCGAGGGGTCGCGAATCTCGATAGTGCGCCCCCGCCTTAAAGCGGTCTGTTTCCTCCACCGGCCCACTACGCCGATAGGCCTATGGATATAGCTCATTTGGCGCAACTGCCCGCGACTCATGCGCGTGTTATCCTACGATCCTGCGGATCAGAGAGGATTTCGCTCATGTTCAGGTGCAGCGACTGCAAGGACACGGGCTGGGTTTGCGAAGCTCATCCGGCCAAGCCGTATACCGGGACCCGATGCTGCGGCTGTGGCGCGGTCGAAATGCCATGTCCCCGCTGCCTAGCGTTCCACGACCTGGACAAATATCCGGAGGTGGTGGTCTTGCCGACGCTGCCTGAGGTCGAGATCAGCTCGCTCCAAGGTTTCACAGAGCGCTCCGATGTGGTGCAAGCCCGCACCTGAAGGCGGTATTCCCTTGAGAAAGATACTTCCGAATTTTCTGAAAGGAACTTTGCCCATCAATATTTGTTTCCTCCCGCCTGGAGGTGCGATGCATGGCAGTGTTTCTGGTTATATTGGAATTCGAGAAGGTTGAATCATACAATCGGGCGCGGAAAAAGATTCAGACGCTGATAACCTGCAAGTTATCCGGAACTGCATGGCTGGTAGAATTCGACGGAGATGCTTCAGAGCTGCAGCGATATCTTCAGGAAATAATCCTCCAAAATGACAGCTTATTTATTTCGGCGTTGAACCATGATTGGGCGAGCGTCAATATGCATGCGGCAAGGCGATGGCTTACGGAAAGGCACGCGATTGAACCTAAGTGATCACCTGCAAAGCCGGTGGGTTGCGAAGGTTTAAAGCCCTATTTCCACGGTGGACTACCAATTCCCGATTGACCGGGACGATGAGTAATTTATATATCTGCTAATGTTCTGATTGAGCCTAATCGCAGATCGGGAGATGTGGGAGTAGACGCTGGGAGGTTGTCGGCGCCGCTTCTGCCACGGTTGGATTCGCAGTTTCAAGTGGCCGCCACGCTATCCCCGGGAGGTTGGGTTCCATGGTGAGATATTTCCTGAATGTCGATCTGAAAGACGGTTTTATTCCCGATACCGAAGGCCTCGACTTCCTCGATATCGAGAGAGCCACGGCCGAAGTGATCTCCGGAATGAGAGACATTGTCGTCGAGCATATTCAGCAGGGTGAAGCCCTGGCTTTGCAGGCGATTTCCATCACCGACGATGCCGGCCATCTCATATCGATCGTCACGCTGGCCGATGCGCTCAACGGCTTCCTGCCCGGCATAGCGGTATCGGGCCTCGGGTAAGGCCTTGCTGAGCTTTAGGTGGGGAAGCCGTAACGTTCGGTGATGTCCCAGAACATCTTGTTGATCGCGACGAGCGAATTGATGCTTTCACGGATCCGGCCGATCTCGCGCGCGTCGAGTTCCTCGATCTTTCCGTATTTGATCTCGTCCCTGCTTTCGAAGATCCGCATCGATTGCGTGACGTTGCGACCGCTGTCGGGATCGAAAGAATAAATGCAGTGATTGTATTTGTTGCGAAGCTTGGCTTCGTCAGAAAGACGGCGAGTGGTCTCCAGGATTTCCTTGCGGCAGGCCGGCGCGGTCTTGCGCATCTTGGTCAGCCGTTCCACGAGATCGACCCGGGCCCGGGTCGTATTCAAGGTCAGGAAGATGACGATCGCCGTTTCCTTGTCCACCTTGGCAAGGCCTGCGATCATGTGGATCAGCAGGCTTTCGGTATTGGTCCAGGTATAGTTCAGCTGTCCGATCAGGAGCAGGATGTCCTGGAGCCTAGTACTTGTCGCCTGAGATGGAGCGGCCGTCCTGACCGCGGTTCGTGTCGCCTGCATTGTCGGTCGTATCCTTGCGTCTATATTCGAAATAGAGAGCGACGACTTCCGTTCTGTTATGCACGCCGAGTTTGGTGATGATGTTGTGGATATGAATCTTCACGGTATGTTCGGATAGACCCAGCGCGGCCGCGATGATCTTGTTCTGATTGCCCATGGCCATCCTGACAAGAATTTCGTTCTCGCGTTTTGTCAGCTTTTCGATCGCCGGCTTGCCGGCTTGATAAAAGGCTGGCTTGAGATCCGCCGGCTCTTCCCCTTCGAGAGGTGCACTTCTCTGTGTCCGATAACCTGTCGAAGGGAAATATGTGCCGCCCTTCAATATGATCCGCAGGCCTGACAGGAAGACGTCGAGATTGACGTTGAACGGCAGGATACCCTGGACGATGTCGAGCTCTTTCGCCCTTCGATGATCGGAGGCTATCTCGCCATCGTCGGTCCCCATCAACGCAAGGGTCGCAGCAGGATGGTGCCTGGCGAGCTCCGGCCAGTACTCGGCGAGAGCAGAGGCAAGGCGGACGTCCGCCAGCACGAGCTGGACCGGATTGTCGAATTCCACCGACGCCAGTTTCAGGTCGGGGACCGTCCTAACGGAGAGCCATGGAAACTCGCTTTCGATGGCCGCCGTCATTGCGGTGGAGATTGTCCCGGGTGAGCAGATGAAGAGGAGTGTCCGGATCGCATTCATTCTCTTCAAGGCGTTTGTTGCCAGATCCAAGCCGGCATGTTGCGAAATACCATGCGGAATTTGCATGGAAACGTCCCCCTCCCGTCGTTGATCGAAAGTACACGCAAAGTGGTGCTCCGAAGTCTTATTAGGGAACGGTAAACCAAGAGCCGGATGCTGGGAATAGACCGAAGGATTTATGAAATAGATCGAATCGGCCACGGATTAGAGCCTTCAAGGTCGTTTCCAGGGGAACGGACCATGATCAGGCAACGTTTCCTCCTGTTGTGAATGAGTTGCTGCATACATAAGGGTAGTTTTGCGCCGATATGGTATACGTCTTCTTGGTTAGACCGTTTAGCCCATCTAACTATGCTCACATAGTATTCATCAGGTTGCGCTAGATCGAAATATCACCTTATTTCTTCTGCTCATTCAGGACACAGTGCTCCCATCCCGAAGCACTGGAAGAACGAGCGCTGAAGAATGCTCGTCGGTGCAAAATGTAGTGAGTATGCGAACCACGCGCCGCTCATTCCAAGTCTCTCGGGAAACGTAGGGGAGAGGAAAAAAATCAGACATCACGAGAGAAAGACCGGCGAACGGTCGCGTTGACGCGCGCCTTGTCGCCAGAGGCAAATGACTCATTTCAACCGCGACGAGCAAAGACCCCCAAAAAGATGAATGGCGGTCACGCTGTCGCAGTCATTAAGAGGACTGTGTGATGGTAGATAAACGCAGCGTGTTCGACACCTTGGTCGACGATCCTGATAGCCAGGAGCAGCAGCAGCAACAGCAGGAACAGCAGCAGCAGCAACAACAACAGGCCAGCGACCAAAGCCAGAGCCAGACGAGCGATTCGACGAACCTCAACGGCAACGGGAATGGTAACGGCAACCTGAACCTCAACGGTAACGGCAGCCTGAACCTCAATGGCAACGGTAACTTCAACGCAAACGTCAACGAGACCACTGTCACGGTCGATGTCGGTGTCAACCTTGAAGAATACCTGCCGTCGGACGACGACTTTGCAGACATCGATATGACGGACAGTTCCATCGACGGGATGTTCAACATCCGCATCGATGATGTGCTCAATGACTCGCTTAACGGCGAAGGCAATGATGTCGGCAATGTCTTCAGCCAGGTCGCCAACCTCCAGGACAACGACAAGCTCGAAAGCGCCAGCGTCAGCAATGACGGCTCGTTCGAAATGAATCCTACCGCCGAGGGTGGTTTTGCGATCGCCTCCGAAGGGATCAATGCCGGCGGCGGCGGCGGTGACGGCGGAAGCAACGCGGATGCCGACGGCGGTGACGGCGGCAACGGAGGCACGGCGCTCGGCGGGTTCGCACTTGGCGGCGACGGCCTCGGTGGCCTGGCCGCAAGCGCTGCAATTGGCGGTGAAGGCGACGGCGGCGATGCCGACGGCGGCGACGGCGACAGCGACGCCGACAGCGGCGATGCCAGCGGTGGCAACGGCACTGGCGGCGATGGCGGGCGTGGCGGCGACGGCCTCGGTCTGGGTCTTGGCCTGGGTCTCGGCCTTGGCGCAGGGCTTGCATTTGCCGGTGACGGCGATAGCGGCGGCAGCAACACTGCCGGCGACGGTGGCGACGCCGGCGACGCGGATGGCGGCGACGCCGACGAAGGCGGTGACGGTGGCGATTCCGAAGGCGGCGATGCGGGAGCTCTCGTCGGCGGAAGCCTCGGCTTCATCAACCCGATCTTCGTTGAAAACGACGGCGGCGACGGCGAAGACGCCGGTAACGGCGGAGATAGCGAAGGCGGCGACGGCGACTCCGAAGGTGGCAGTGGCGGCGAAGCTTCGGATGCCGGTAATGGCGGTGATGGCGGCGGTGCCCTTGGTGCCGGTCTCGGTGCCGGCTTCGGCGCCGGTCTTGGTGCCGGTTTGGGCGGTGACGGCGCAGCCGGCGGTAGCGGTACCGGTGGCACAGCGGCAACCGGTGCGGCAACCAGCGGTGATGCTACCGGTGGTGACGCAACATCCGGGGCTGGCGAAGGCGGCGGGGCACTCAGTGGCGCATGGGCCGATGGTACCGGCGGCGGAGCCGTCGGTGGATGGGCATTCGGCGGAGCCGGCGCAGCCGGCGGCGCAGGTGGCTGGGCCACCACCGGTGACGGCGCAGCCGGCGGCGATGGCGGTACCTGGGGCTCGAGCAACGGTGACGATGGTTTCGTGACCGGGACGAGTTCAGCATCGTCCGATGCCGTCATCGAAACTCACGCCTTCAACCAGGAAATCGTGATGGGCGCGAACCTGCAGCAGAACGCGATCGATATGACGATCGTCGGCGGGAACCTTTCCAGCACGGTGGCCGGCGACGACACCGAAGATGGCGTCTAAGCGACACAGCTCCCTGCTTTAGGCAGAGACTTCACGTCGTGGACTGCGCAGACACCCTGCGCAGTCCCTCATTCCGAACGACCTGTGATGTGATGCAGGCATGCCAATACAAAGGCAGCGGTCATGACGACGATGGACACAATCACCGAGGAAATCGCTCATTTCATCGGCCTCTTCCACACGAACGTCGAGGATGCGCGCCTGCGGGATAGTTACCAGGACTTCTCGCTCGACACGCCCGAACAATTCATCCCGACATCAGCGGTGATCCGCTCCAATTTCGAGGCGCCTTACGATCTGCTCGGCTTCGATCCGGGCGTGGTCTACAGGGCGCCTGCCAGTTTCACACCGATCTGGCATCCCCATTTCGTGGGCCGATACGATCATCCGCCGATTCCCACGATGGAAACCAAGACGTTTTACGGTCGGCACGAGATGCCGCAGTACGAGTACCCGTTCTACGCAAGCGGCAAATCCTTCACCTGGGAGATACAGCCTCCCGGCTCGGTTGCGAACTTCATCGTTCAGGTCGCGTCGCTTTCCGACAACGACAGCTTCGGCGTCGGTGGACATGGCCTGACGTTCAATCCCACGCCGGTCGATAACGGCGAGCTGCTGCAGACGGCCAAGGATGCCCTTGCGGATGCCCCTATCGGCGATCTCGAAATGCCGAAGTCCTCGGACGACCTTATCCAGATCATCGAGACCGTTGCCAGCCAGCTGGAGGCCCTTGCGGCCGAGTCCGACGGACCCATGGAGCCTTTTTTCTATCAGTCCACCACGATCGTGGGCACTCACGTCAACGGCGTGCTCGTCGATGAGGCACCGAAGCTGGAGGACCATCATTCCTTCAGTGAGGACGAAGATGAAGCAGATGATGCCGCCGACGCTGGTGATGAAGCCGATGCGGAGGATGATGCTCAGCCATCCAACGTCCACGTCTATGCGGATGGATCGGTCGAGGTGGAAGCCTCGGTCGAATTGGTCGGCGGCAACAATACCGTCGTCAATGATGCTGTTCTCAAGAATATCTGGACCGGCGCGACTGTAACCGCGGTCGCTGGCAATCACTTCGAGATCAACGCAGTCATCCAGGTGAACGTCATCCAGAATACGGACGCGATCACCTCGGCCATCAGCGGCTGGACGAACGATGGCGCGCCGGATGAAATATTCAATATTGCGACATTCCAGAGGGTCGATCCGCTGGAGGGCGGCAACGCTCCGGCAAATGCCGGCGGCGGTTATCCCGCAAGCTGGGCGGTCACAGAGATCCATGGCGATCTGCTGATCGCCAACTGGCTGGAACAGTACATTTTCATGTCCGACAACGACATCGGCATCCTGTCGTCTTCCGGCGCCACGACCAGGGTCATCGCCGGCGACAATACCGGCGTCAACCAGGTCTCGATCTACGAGCTCAGCCAGGCCTATGATCTGATCCTGATTGGCGGCAATCTGTACGATGCCAATATCATCCATCAGACGAACATATTGTTCGATAACGACGTCGTCGGGGTGGTTACGGGTTTCGGGACGACCGGCGAGGGCACGATATCCAGTGGCGGAAATCTGCTCTGGAACCAAGCTCATATCTACAATATCGGCGGCGCCGACCGCTTTAGCACTCTGCCTTCGGCCTATCTGGATGCGGCCAACGATTTTGCCGCCGGCGGAAGAGATATTTCCCAGGGCATTCTGACCGACCCGGCGTTTGCGGGAACAGGCGGACTGCGCGTTCTTTATATCAGCGGTGACTTGCTGAATATCCAGTATATCAGCCAGACCAACATCGTCGGCGACAGCGACCAGATCGCCTTGGCGCTGAATGCCCTCAATCCCCACGCGGACGCAACGTGGTCGATCTCGACCGGGGGAAATGCGCTCATCAACAACGCGGCGATCGCCGACCTGGATTCTCTCGGCATTACCTATGTGGGCGGCGAGCAATACTCCCAGGAAACACTTTTTCAATCGGGATTGATTTCGAGCAGTCCGGAATGGGCCGCGCACGATCCCGACGCACTGGTCAACGAAGCGGTGGCATTTCTCGACGATTCCATGCTGGAAGCCGATCCGACCGAGCTCGGCTTCGGCGTGCCTGTAGATCCCGACGGCCAGTATCAGGATGACGGACTACAGCATGTGCTCGGATAATGGGGGGAAACATGTCGGATGTCCAAAAAAGGGCCGATCTGGCCCACGATCACGATGAAAGTCAGCAACTTGCCGGTGAGGATATCTATGAAAAATTGGAGCGCGCTGTGGACGAATGCCTGAAACTGTCACCCGGTGGCGCAGCCCCTTCAGCAACGATATCCAGACTGGAACCCAGAAACGCATCGCAGAACCCATCCCGGCTGAATGAAAACTCCTCTGGAGCCGATATTCTGCCCATGCCTGCCAGTGACAGGATCATTGAAGTCGAGCCGAAGCCCACTGTGCGGGAAGCGACGGAGGCAAAGGCGCCGGAAGGCATGATCACGATCGATGCCGACACGGGACCCTTGCGGAGCGAAGCAAAGGTCTTCGGAAAATCGCCGTCGACCGGCGGCGGCCGCGGCGGCGATGGAACGTTTCACAAGCGTCTCGCCCCCGTCGACTTCTCGGCTAGCCTGAGGGCCGGCGTCAACGCCGTGCGGCGGAACCTAGCGGTCGTCATGCTGTTCACCATCGCCAGCAATATCCTGGTGCTTGCGATCCCGATCTACCTGTTCCAGATATCGGACCGGGTGCTGACCAGCCGCTCTCTCGACACCCTGATGATGTTGACGATCGTGATCGTCGGTGCCGTCATCCTGCAGGCTGCTTTCGATGCGCTTCGGCGGTTCATCCTGATGCGGACCGCGGTGGAAATCGCGGCGCAGCTCGGGGCCCCGATCCTGAGCGCGGCCGCCCGCGCCTCGCTTCAAAGCAATGGCCGCGAATATCAGGTGCTCGGCGATCTTCAACAGGTCCGTTCGTTCCTCGTTTCCAGGACCTTGCTCTCATTCCTCGACGCGCCGATAGCCCCTCTCTTCGTGGTGGCGGTCTTCCTCATCCATCCGCATCTGGGCCTGATCGTAGTCCTGACAGCCCTCATGCTGCTTGTTTTCACCCAGATCAACCAGCGCATGACGGCCGAGCCGTTTGCCGAAGCCAATACGGCGCAGATAAAGGCCAATCTTCATCTGGAATCGATGTCGCGTAATTCGCAGATTATTAATGCGCTCGCCATGATCCCCGAGACGGTACAGATCTGGGGTAAGGATACCGCCTCTTCGCTGAAGTCGCAGGTGATTGCCCAGGACCGGAATATCACCATCGCGGCCATATCCAAGGCCTGCCGTCTTCTGACGCAGATCGCGATGCTCGGCTGGGGCGCCTACCTGTCGATCGAAGGGCAGATCACCGGAGGCATGGTGATTGCGGCGTCCATCATTGCGGGTCGCGCGCTGGCGCCGATCGAAGGCGCCATCGAAGGATGGAGCCAATACAGCCAGTCCCGTGCGGCCTACGGGCGAATAACGGCGCTCCTGAAGTCCTCGCCCTTGAATTTCGACCGCCTGAACCTGCCGAAGCCTGAGGGGCGCCTGGATGTCGAACGCCTCCTTTACGTGCCGCAGGGAACCAAGCGTGTCGTGCTGAACGGCGTTTCATTTGCCCTGCAGCCCGGAGATTCGCTCGCGATCATCGGCAATTCCGGCGCCGGCAAGACCACTCTTGGAAAAATGCTTGTCGGATCGATCCTGCCGACCTCGGGCAGCGTTCGTCTGGATCTGATGGACCTGAGGAACTGGGACCAACGGCAGTTCGGCGAAAACATAGGCTACCTGCCGCAGGACGTGCAGCTCTTCCCGGGCACGATCAAAGCCAATATCGCCCGCATGCGGCAGGATGCGGACGACGAGCAGATTTACCGAGCCGCGATGCTGGCCGATGTTCATGAGATGATCGCCAGCCTGCCCCACGGATACGAAACCGTGGTCGCGGCGGACGGCTCTCCCCTTTCGGGCGGCCAGAAGCAGCGTATCGCGCTCGCCCGGGCATTCTTCGGCGATCCGAGGATGGTGGTGTTGGACGAGCCGAATTCCAATCTCGACAATGCGGGTGATGCGGCGCTGCTCCATGCACTTCAGCATGCCAAGGAACACAAGATCACCGTCGCGACGATCACGCAACGTCCGGCCCTCCTCAGCAACGTCGACAAGGTTCTTCTGCTGGTAAACGGCACCGTCGCGCTGTTCGGGATGCGGGCGGATGTGCTGAAGGCCATCGAGGCCCGCGGCATCGATATCAATACCGGTTCATTCGGCCATCTGTTGCAATAGGGGTTACGCATGTCTGCTGTTGCCAAGGTACACGATCTCGAATGGTACTCGGAAGTTCCCCGGTCAGTCTGGAAACAGACCGTGACCGGTCTGGCGCTGACGGCCATAGCGTTTGGCGGTTTCGGCACCTGGGCTGCGACGGCTCCGCTTGCGGCGGCCGTCATCGCCCAGGGCAGTTTCGTCGCAACCGGCCGCAACAAGATCGTGCAGCATTTCGAGGGCGGCATCATCCGGGAGCTGCTGGTCAGCGAGGGCGACCAGGTTGTCGAGAACCAGCCGGTGGTCAGGCTTGAGGAGACTGCATCGCAGGCCAAGAAACGGGAATTTTTCCTCAGACGTGTCAGGCTGGAAGCAACGGCCGCCCGGCTTACCGCTCAGTCCGAGGCCGCAGACTCCATGACGATTTCGTCATACCTGAACGATTTCAGGGATGATCCGGATGTTTCCGCGATCATCCTCACCCAACAGCTCAACTTCAAGGCCCAGCGCATGAAGCTGGCGACCGAGCTTTCACTGCTGAAGCAGAACATGAAAGCATTGGAGTTCCGCAGCGAAGGTTACACCCGGCACCGCGAGGCCATGTCTCGCCAGCTTGCGATGCTCAAGGAGGAATACGATATCAAGCGGGTTCTGTTGACCAAGGGATTGCTGCGGGCAACCGAGGTCAGAGCGCTTCAGCGGGCGATCGCCGATGCCGAAGGGCAGATCGGCCGGCTGGAGGCGGAGGTATCGGAAACCGGGGCCCAGCTCCTGAAGGGGCAGCAGGAGATCATGCGGGCCGAGGAGACATATCGGGAGGAAGCGCTCGACCGCCTGCAATCGATCCAGGGCGAGCGTGATACTTCGCGTGAACAATCCCGCGAAGCCGACGACGTTCTGCGCCGCGCGACGATCCTTGCTCCGGTGTCAGGCACCGTCGTGCGGACATACTACCATACGACCGGTGGCGTTATCGAAAGCGGCAAGGGGATCATGGAGATTCTGCCTGCCGGCGTACCGTTGATCATCGAGGCAAAGGTGCCTCGCAACGAGATCGACAGCGTCAAAGTCGGCCAGAAAGCCACGGTCCGCCTCATCGCATTGAACCAGCGCACGACCCCGGTCCTGGAGGGCGAGGTGTTCTATGTCTCGGCGGATGCAATGGAGGATAGCCGGGCGGGCCTCACAAACCACGACGTCTATGTCGCGCGCATCAATATCTCGTCCGACGAGATCGCCCGCATCAAGGGGTTTACTCCGCAACCCGGCATGCCGGCGGAAATCATGATCCAGACTGCGGTCAGAACGTTCTTCAGCTATCTGGTCAAGCCGATTGTGGACAGCATGTCGAGGGCGTTCACCGAGCGCTGATAAGCCCCATCTGCTCGAGCCTACGCCAGGGGGCTACCTCTTAAGGCGTAGGCTCGCCGCTGTCTTCAACGCGTCCCCGCGAAGCCATTCGCCTTTACAGGCTTCCAGCCTGCGCTCCGGAGATGGGCGGCGGGCTGGCTTTCCTCGCTTGCTCCCTAAAAGAAACCCTCGCCGATGAAACAGCGAGGGCGTCCGCAAGACGGGAAATACTCGAGGCTGACAGGACGCCTCGAACAACATAACACCACGAGCGTTGACAAATGTCAGGTTCACCAAAAGGAGAAGGCCCGACCGTTTTTCCCGTTCGAGCCTTCAGCAGTCTGTTTGGCAGAAGTATTATTCCTTTATCTGCAAGAGACATCAACTCAATCAAAAGGATTAGGTTCTCTCAAACGTTGCAGGTAGAACAAGATTTAATAATCACAGGTTGTTTTCTATCTTTTCACACGCAGTTTTGCGGGATGTACACAAACCGGACGTCAGTTCATTTGTCATTTGGTTGGCTAAATTAGGTGTCTGAAAATTACACTTGAGGTGTGGCCTGATTGCAATATCGCCGATCTATGATTGTGTTATTTTATAGTGCGGACTTGAGCAGAACGCCTCGGGTTTCGGCGTAGTAGACTGACCGGTTGCCCCCTAGGCAGCCGGTCAGTGTTTGATCCATGCTTTCATCGGAATGCCGTCGGTGCCGTGCCAGGAAAGCGTGATATTCCGGCCCGTGAGCCATAAGGCCGATCGCGTCGACAAAGATCTGGCGATTGCGTCTGTTGATCTTCTTTCCAGGATCGTAGTCTCCGACGCCACCGCTCCCACCGGCTCTGCGAACCACACCATCCTCGGCCAGACAGATGCTTAGCCTTATGGCCGAGTTGACGCGGCCGCAGCCGCCAAGAGGCGCTGTTCCAGCCCCCTAATTGGGAATGGGTGCTTATCTACCAGCCCCCGGAAGTTGCTGTTAGGTTCTGTCGCAGCAAGGGGGCGCGAGATGAACAGGCTGGGCGGGCGTTTTACGGTGGTCGACGCACTGCGCGGCGTGGCAGCGATGGGAGTTGTCGTTTATCATGCCGTTTCGGCGGGCCACGTAAAACGCCTCCTGGAAATCTTCCCTGCCTGGGTTGAGACGGCGTTGTTGAACGGCGGGCTGGGCGTTGCGGTATTCTTCGTACTCAGCGGTTTCGTCATCGCCCATTCGCTCTACGACAAACCGATGTCCCTTCCGGAATTCGGGCGTTTCACCCTGAGGCGATCACTTCGACTGGATCCGGCATATTGGGCTTCCATCGCGGTGACCATCGCCTTTGCTGCGCTGTCGTCATATCTGGTCTCCGGAAAGCAGATGCCCGACCTCACCGCTGCCCAGATCGTTTCTCACCTCTTCTATCTACAGGACCTGCTGGAGTTTCCCGCGATCAGTACTGTGTACTGGACGCTCTGTCTCGAAATCCAGTTCTACCTCGTCTACGCGCTGCTGATGAGCATGCGCGGTTCCAGGACGGCTTTGGTCGTCGCAGCGTGCGTCGTCAGCCTTTTCTGGCCGCTTGGCTTCGGCCCGGACGTGTGGCCGGGGCTCTTCCTGCCGCTTTGGTATGGCTTTCTTCTCGGCGTGATGGCCTATTGGGCATGGCGGGCGCCGAAACTGGTGCCGTTTTTCGGAGCCTATGCCGGGATAATCTTTCTAGCCGGCGTCTCCGCGGGAAATGCCTTTGGCGTGGTCTGCTCGGCCGCCGCATTCGTTCTTTTCGGTTCGGCTATGTCCGGGCGGATCAGTACCGGGCTGAACTGGCGATGGCTGCAGTTCCTGGGGCTGATCTCCTACTCGCTCTACCTGACCCATAACCTGGCTATCGGCGCGGTGTTTCGGGTAGCCGCGATGGTCGGAGCCGTCTCGCCGCTGGAGGTCCTCATTTGGTGGGTCGTGTCGCTGCTCTGCTGCGTTGCCTTTGCCGCTATGTTCTGGTTGCTGATAGAGCGGCCCAGCATGGAGTTGTCGAAGCGGTTCGGCCAGCGCAAGGACCCAGATTTGCCTCCGCCGAACGTCACTCCTCTCGCCGTTCGGCATCTGCCGCAATGATGTCGTGCCGCGCATCCACGTCGGAAGCGACCTGGCCGGCTTCGCGATGATGAAACAGGAAGATCTAGATCAGGGAGGCAATTCGCATGGCTAGGCGGATGCCGAAGATTGGCGAAGGACGTCGAGAAATCCGTTGCCTCAGCCGAGGCGTGGATCGCTCATATGCGCCGCATCACGAGACGGCCGGCAGGAGACTGCTATTGCGCAATCCTTACGGAGCCCGATTCTGATTGGAGCTCCCTTCGCATGAGGATTTTCTCTATTGCCAGCCACTTGGGATTGCTGTCGCTCTCATTTTCCAACAGCCCCCAACTGCCCCATTTGCTCGCATCCGTCATCGAAGAATATAGGGCATAAGCATCTCCACCGGATCGCTGCCAGATATTCAGATGGAGAAGATAGAGTTCACCCATTCGTCTGTCACGATTTGCCGCTATGAAGAGGTTCGTCATCCTCTCGTTGTTTTCCGCACCACTATGTCCGACGAGATGTTGTCCGCCTTCATAGGCGTAAAGCTTGACGCCATATTTCCTTGCAACGGAAGCCTGCGTCTCGATCATCTTCCGATTGTCGTTTAATACCTCGCGCTCAAGTTCCGTGAACAACTGGGCCAAAGGCCATCTGGAAACCTGTTCGGTTCGCTCAGGCGACCCGAGACCGCCGCCGAAATAGGGCGCGATGGCAAGGACGTCCGCATGCGCCCGCACGCCCTTCCACGATAGTATCGTTTCACTGGTCCAATCATTTACGGATTGAGCGGCATAAATCCCAACGATCCTTTGCGCCTGTCCGCGAAATACGTCTTTCCAGATGGCAAGAATTTCCGTTGTCCGCTGGGCGTAATAGCGGAGTTGGGCTTCGAACTCGTTGCTCGACAGCCCCAGCGCGAGCCCCTTTTCCTTCGCATACTCTGCCTGGCCGAAGCCGGAATTCCAGACTTCGTTGGAATACTCCACATTCACCACCAGGTTTCCGTCCAGGCCGTCTTTCACCTGCTGTGCAAACCGGCGGATGTAATCGTCATCGGCTTGGTGAGGCATGTTGAACCAAGGGTCGATTTGTAGCTCGTTACTCAGTTCGATCATGTACTCGAGCGGCGTTCCGGCATCGGATTTACCGAAGTAGCCCACACGCGGCCGATCATCCCAGCTGCGGACCGTCGAGTTATTGGTAGCCATCCAGTCCATGAAGCGCAGCGTAGACATGTGCTTCAACCGCTTGAGGAAGGGCTCGCGAAATCGTTGTGTCGGCCTTTTGCCTCGTTCGTAGACACGGATGTTGCGGACCGGGTCGGAGGGATCGGTTTCCATCATGATTGTGGTGAAGGCCGCGTCCTTGCGAAGATTACGCACGTCATCGCGTCCAGGCAAACGCGCCTCCAGTTCGGCGCCTTCGCGATATCCGAGTTTTCCCTTGCCGTCATAATAAACCGAGAGATTTACAGGTAGATTTCTCCGTTCACGAGAGAAAATCAGGAAACTCTCCATCGTAGAGTTCGCCGGGACGTTCAACGGGTAGCCATCCGGCGTCATCGGCGGCAACGGCGTGTCCCATGTGAAGGGCGCGCCTTTGATCTGCACACGCCAGCGCGAGGCGTTATAGCCCAGGTCGGAGAAAACCTGCTCGGTCGCCCAATAATTCATCGGGCTTAGATTCACGCCCAAACGGCTTGGATAATCCTCTCTGGCCGAGGCTTGCCCAGACGAGAAGCCGTTGAAAGGTTCGGTGGCTGCAAGACCTGCCAGCATTTGAAGAAGCGTTCGGCGGTTCACGGCAGATGTCCTCCGTATTGCCCGGATATCTATTGCAGTGCTTGTCGCGGAACGTGGCCGTCCACTGCCAATGACGAGATAATACAAGGCGCCCGCAAGCAAGGTGCGCATTAGTCGTATGCCGCCTCCAAAGTTAGTAGCTGGAAATCCCTTTTACCGTGTGGTGACCTGCAACCGAATGAGTAGCATTTCAGCCTAGCGGGATACCTTGCTCAATAGCGGCAGGTGGCGGGGAAAATATACAATATGCAGGCGTTCCTCAGAACATTGCGGCAAGGCAAGAGACGTTAGATGCCAGAATTCCTGCGCTCTCTTGTCTATGTATTGATAGTCACCGCTCCTGCTCTTTATGTCGGCGGGAAGATAGCGGTGCCGATAATCGGCTTGGCCGAGTTCCGTCTTTGGCGAAATTGCTGGCTGCTGGCGACCGTCATCACCTTTCTATCCAGGGGGTTTTTTGACTTTGCTGTCGCACTGGCTTTCGTGAGCTTCTATGTTCACCGATACTCCAGGCAGCCGGCGTTTTTCTATATAGTCCTGATGTTTGTTGCACCCTGCGTGCCTATCCCCAGCGGCATACCCGGTATCTTCAACAAGATCATTGAGCTCGATCCTCCTCGTTGGCTGGCAATTACAATTCTCCTGCCGGTTGCGGTCAGGTTATTGAGGGACCGAGGCACTCGGGAATTTCGGGGCTTGGATGTTCTTGTGGTTGTCTTCGTGGCGTATACCTCGCTGCTTTCCGTAAGATTGGGAGATTTCAATTCGATTCTTCGGGTCCTGGCCGGCAATTTTCTCGATATCTGCCTTCCTTATTTTGTCTTCAGCCGCGTGATCCGCTCCAGTCTTGATATGAACAAAGCGCTCCTCGCCTTTGTAGTCGGCGTGTTGCCCCTGAGCGCCATCGGGGTTCTGGAGATATCGAAAAGCTGGCGGGTCTATTATGTCGTCGTGCAGGAATGGGATGTGTTTCTCATAACCGCCTATCTATTTCGAGACGGGCTCTTGCGTGCTTCAACCACGTCTATCGAAGCGATCGCGTTCGGCTTCGTCTGCATGACAGGGGCCGGTTGTCTCCTGGCTCTCCGAAGCCCAGTCCCGCTGGGTACCTGGCGTTATGCGGCGCTAGGCATACTGGTGCTCGGGCTGCTTTCGAGCGTGTCACGAGGCCCGTGGCTGGGCTTTGCATTCTGCATCTTGTTCTTGACCATAACCAGCCCGAAGAGGTCTTTCAGACTTGCCCTTGCGGGTTTGCCCGGGGTGGTTGCCTTGCTGTTCCTGCATCCCCCATTTCTTGACCGCTTCGTAAACTTGCTTCCGTTTGTCGGATCGGCAGACAAGGGTAGCGAAACTTACAGATCCAGCCTTTTCGAAAATTCCTTGATAGTCATCCAACGTTATCCGCTGTTTGGTTCGGATTCATTCCTGAAGGAACCAGAGATGCAGACCATGATACAGGGGCAAGGCATCATTGATATAGTAAATACTTATTTGCAGGTCGCGCTATATTACGGATTGGTCGGTCTTGTTTTGTTTGTATTGTATTTCGTCTTTATTTCGTCGGCGCTGGCTCGTAAATCGTTCGGGGATAACTCGGATTCGTTGAACTACAAAGCAGTTTTGGGCATCCTGGTCGCGATGCTCCTGGTGATTATTACAACCAGCAGCGTCTCTGTCATACCCTATATATATTGGACTTTTTCCGCCATGTGCGCCGCAATTCTTGCTCCGAACTTCGCCGGCAACCGGGAAAATCTTCCGCTGCAGGTCACGAGACGTCTGAAGGTCCTTGGCTTGAACCCGTTGGCCAGCCAAAGTTCTCCGGAGGATGGTAGAAAGAAGATGCGAGTGTTGGGCATGCACTGAAGGGACGCAAGCTGTGAACCTTCGACACATATTGATTTGAACTATTTATACTCGATGATCCGCTGTCGACGATTGATCAGCCGGTTTAGGTAGAACTGCGCGATGCCCTGCATTTCCGGGAATTTACCCAGGACGTCGAAAGTTGCGAAAAGCAGAGGATTCCCGAGCGCCGGTCGCGTGCGCCGAGCCAGGCGCAGCAGCTGAAGCGGATAGAGCAGCAGAAGCGCCAGGGCGGCGGGATGAAAAGCCGCGCCCGCGGTTGCTACCAGCGGCAGCAAGCCGCCCCAGAAAACTGCGCGCCGGAGATTTCTCGTCCATATCCGGGATGGCGATCTCCGATGGAGATGAGACACCTGCGCATAGGCATGCCCGCAGCGCACGCTTCTCCGCCACCATTGGCTCAGGCGGCTTATATCCGCATCGTGGCGTGTCATTTCGGAAGGGAGGCGCCAGATCTTCCAGCCTCTCTCGCGCAGGCGGACGCAAAGTTCCGGCTCTTCCCCCGCGATCAGCCCGGCGGAGTAACCTCCGAGATCCTTGAGGACGGAGGCTCTGATGAGGATATCGCCGCCGCATGCCTGAACTTCGCCCGGCGCCCCGTCCCATTCGTGGTCGCACATGGCGTTGAAGATGGTGCGTTCCGGATACCGTTCGCGCCGTCGTCCGAAGACCAGCGCGACATCCTTGCGCATGACCAGAAAGGTCGTGGCTGTCGCTATCCATCCGGTGTCGAGTTCGCAGTCCCCATCCAGGAACTGCACGAAAGCGGTTTCGGGCCAGCGCCGCATGACGGCTTCGAAACCCGCGTTGCGCGCGCGCGCCGCGGTGAAGGGAATTGCCATGTCCAGCGGCACTACCTCCGCGCAGAGGCCGGCCGCTGCCTCGGCGCTTCCGTCGGACGAGGCCGAATCCACGTAGACCGCGCGGTCGCGATGGGTTTTGAGCGAACTGAGACAGTCGATGAGACGCTGTCCTTCGTTGCGTCCGATCACCACGATGCCGACATCCGCGCCGATCCCGGTATAGCCGCGGTGCATTAGGATATCTGCGTCCATGTGTGCTTGTTCCCCGGCCGTTGGTTTGGTGGTCGTCGCCAGTCGCGATCTCGGCCTGCCAACCTGGTAAGCCCATATTCCATTTGTAGAATTTGCGATCGCGGCTGTAAATTTACCTCTTTGGTGGAAGCCGATGCCGCGGCCCTAAGCTCTTTGTCCCACTGAGCCTCCGAAGCCCTTTTTGCTATACCGGTTCCAAGGGGAATTGCCGACGATCGGCAAAGATGAAGGGATGTTTGTGGAATGCGGATTGCGTATTTCACCAACCAGTATCCGGCGCCGAGCCACACGTTCATACGGCGCGAAATTGTAGCGCTGGAGGCGAGGGGGCATCGGGTCGAACGATATGCGGTGCGTCCCTTTCGTGGCGCGCTGAAGGATCCCGACGACATCGGGGAAGCTCGACGTACCAGGCATATCCTGCGCACCCCGATGATGCGGGCCATGGCGAGCGTCGCCCGCCAACTGCTTTCCCGCCCTGGGAATTCGTTGAAAGCACTGGGAAGTGCGTTCCGGTTCGCGAGGACGTCCGGCGGGCGTTACCTGCACCACCTCGTATATTTCTTCGAAGCGATGATCCTGGCCGATTGGTGCCGCAGGGACGAAATCGAGCACCTGCATGTGCACTTCGGCACTAACCCCGCGACGGTCGCGACACTGGCGCATCAGATCGGCGGCATGAAGTTCAGTTTTACAGTTCACGGGCCGGAGGAATTCGATCGGCCCGAAACGCTGGGGCTCGGCGACAAGATCAGGGCTTCGTCATTTGTCGTCGCCGTCAGTTCCTATGGGCGCAGCCAGCTGCTGCGCTGGGCCGACCTTGGAGATTGGCGGAAGATCGAAGTCGTTCATTGCGGCATCGACCAGCGCTATCTGCGCGACGATGTGGACGTGCAGGGCACCAGCCAACGTCTTGTCTGCATCGCTCGGCTGTCCGAACAGAAAGGCCATCTCCTTCTGCTGCAGGCGGCGGCAAATCTGCGGGCCGAAGGAATGTGCTTCCAACTCGTCCTTGTCGGCGACGGCCCTCTTCGGGCAGAAATCGGAAACGAAATCGAACGGCTCGGCCTCGGCGATACGGTCGTGCTGACCGGCACGATCTCGCAGGACGATGTGCGCAGCGAAATCCTCCGGGCCAAGGCTCTGGTCCTGCCGAGTTTCGCGGAAGGCCTCCCGGTCGTGCTGATGGAGAGCATGGCTCTGAAGCGCCCGGTGATCTCGACCTATATTGCCGGTATCCCAGAGCTTGTTCAACCGGACAACGGCTGGCTGGTTCCCGCCGGCGATCTGGAGGCGCTGACCGGCGCAATGCGGCAGGCGCTGTTCGCAAGCGATGTCGAGTTGTTTCGCAAAGGCGAGGCGGGGCGGCGGCGGACGCTCGAACGGCATGACATCAACAGATCGGCGGCGGCGTTGGAAATACTGATGGCCCGACCGGCAGTTGTTTAAACCGGTCGGTATTTGTGAAGGCGGTCAGACCCTGCGAAACGGCCCTGAATGACGAATGAAATCCTGCAGCAGATGTGGCGGTCCGCTTGAGGGCTTGCCTTCTGCGAGAAGGCGGATGCGCCAGGCGATGTGTCCGCAAAGCCAGGCTAGGTCCGAAAGGACCGAGAATGCGGCTCCATGATGCTTGAGATGGTAGCGCCGCCGGGACTCGAACCAGTAGGCTGGCCGCCTGGACGGCTTGACGTGTCGCGTCACGCCCGTCGATTGACCGACCAGGTGGATAACGCGGCTTTGCGGCACGTGCCAGCAGGACCATCCGGCCCGCGCTGCGCGGATACAGAAGTCGACTTCCTCGTAGTAGAGGAAATACCCCTCGTCGAGCACGCCGATCTGGTCGAGGACCTCTGTCCTGATCATCAGGCTGGCCCCGGAAACCCAGTCGATCCGGCTTGGCTCCTTCGGCATGTCGGGGACGATACGCCAGCGTCCGAGCAGGCGGGTGACCGGGCCGAGCCTGGCCTCGCTTTCGAATTCATTGGCAATCGACGGAAAGCGGAAAGCGCAGGCCTGGCCCCGCCCGTCCGGATGTTCCAGACGGCTGCCGGCAATGCCGGCATCAGGCTTGCTGTCCATGAATTCCACCAGACGGGTAATGCTGCCGGGGCGGGCGATGGTATCGGGATTGAGGAGCAGGACATAGTCCGGCCGGCCGAAGTTCGCCGTGGCATGCTCGATGCCTCGGTTGTTGCCGTAGGCAAAGCCGCCATTGGTCTCGAGCGGGAGACATACGGCATTCGTCCAGCCGTTCTCCTCTATGGCGGCCGCAATGAGTTCGGCCGAACGATCGTCGGACCCTCCCTCGACGGCAACGATTTGCGTCCCTTCCGGAACCGTGCCCGGAACGCTCAAGGAGGCAAGGCAATCGATGGTCAGATCGGCGGTCCGGTAGTTGACGATGACGACGACCAATTTCAGCCGGGAGGCGTCGTCTTGCCGGCTATGTTCGACATCCATCAAAGGCCATGCCTCTTCGTCTTGTTCAGGACCACCTGCATGCTTTTTTCGGAGCCGAGATAGCTCCGGCAGATTTCCAGTTCTGGAAGCCTTGACTTACCGACTGCGAGTACGATCACGGCCGTGTCCGACATGTCGACGAACGGGATCACCTCGTCCGAACTCAACATCGGCGGCAGATCGAAGAGAACGATCGTCGGCTTCAGCATCTGTCGCGTGAATTCTACCTGCGCCCTCATGCGGGCGAGGTCAGCCGGCAGTGGAATTTTGCCCGGTCCCCAGGCGGCGCGCAGCAGATGGCAATGAAGGCCTCGAATATCCACCGTCGTCAGCCACCCGCGGATCGGGTCTTCGAATGGTGGACGAGGCGGCAGTCCGAGTATATTGCCGACTGCGGGGTCCCTGGAGTTCGCGTCGATCAGCAAAACATTGGATCCGGGTACGCGGGCAAAGCTCAGCGCCAGATTGATGGCGGTTACGGTGGTGCCGCAGCCGCGCGTCGGGGCGGTCACCGAGATCACTCGCGTGTCTTGGTCCTTGTGTTCGTTCAGCAGCTGATTTCGCAGGACGTCGTAGGCGTGTGCCATCGAACTGTCGCTGTCGAAAGCGATGATGCGATTTGCATACAGAAAGGTGGGAGAGACTGGCGAGAGGTCAGGCCACGGCGGACATTCCTCATGGGGATGGATTCCATTGACCGAGCCGTTGAGGTAGCCGGCATTCAGCTCGGCGAGACCGGTGCCGTCCAGTCTTTCCGCCATTCTTCCTCGAGCTGAGATATTCTTGATGATTTCCATGAAATTCGTGCCCTGTCCCATCAATACGATTTTCAACTAAAGGCGGTGCCGCGGGATTCGAATGATGTTATCCTCCCGCCATCGGACTTGGGTTGGTGAATGCGGAATTCCGGAATGCCCTGGCTAGACGCCGCTTGGGCTTCCATCGTGGAATGACCACCAACGTTTCTCCCGCCAGAGTGTTGTTGAGATCAAACGTGCCGCGGACGGTTCGGTCAAACAGATGTCCGGCGTAAATTCCTGCAGCCGCGGCCATCGCCGCTGCGGCGCAAACCGCGCCGGCCAAATAAAGCCGCCGCGGTCCTGAAGCAATTTTGGCAACTTCCGGCTGCTCGATCACCTCGATCTGCTGGGCGGCATCGCCTTCCTCCAGGCGCTCGCCGAGACGCGCGGCATCGAGTTTGGCTTGCATGTCGTCCATGTTTCGCTGCAGCGAGACTTTCTCGGCTTCGTTCGCTTCGATCTGCGCTCCAACTTCGGGAGCATGAGAGATGATCTCCCGCAGCCGGAGGATGCGGTCCACGAGAGAAGTCCTTTGCGCGAGGTTCTGCTGCTGGCGTGGCTTTGCCATTGCGATACGTTCAGCAATCAGCATGAGCTCGGGCGAAAGCGTCTTGATCTGTTCCGGCGTCGGCATGGTCGCCGATCCATCGCGCGGTGCGGCGGGTGCAACCTGAGCCCGCATCTCCTCGAGGCGCTGCTTCATGGCACGGATTTGTGGATGGGTGTCCGAATAAATGACGGACTTCACTGCGAAATCACGCTCAAGATCGAGGAGCTGTACGTGAAAACGCGTGGTCTCTGTCGTCTGTCCGACGCCCATGCGCAGCTGCGCCTCATAAATCCCGATCTCCTCATTCAGCGCAATGGCCGCGCGATCGAGCGTCGCGAGTTCCACTTCCTTGGCCTGAAGCTCGATTAGCAGGGTTGGAATCCTGGTGGGATGGGACTCTTTGTTTTCTTCGAGATATCTGGTCCAGGCGCCTTCCCTCTCGCGGAGACGTTGCGTGACGTTATTGACTTCCTGCGTCAGGAACTTGGTCGCTTCCGAGGCACGCGCCGTGCGGATGCGCCGGTTTTCTTCGATGACCTGCGACACGAGGTCCGCCACCATATTCGCGGAAACCTCAGGATCGTCATATTTAAAACCGATCCTGACGGAGGCATTGCTTGCGGTGCGGTCGGCTCCGTCTGTCACCGATGTCAGGAGAGTGATGTTGTTGCGTATCACGCCCGCGAAATTGTTCTTGGCCAGGCCCTCCCGCAGATTTGGATAGAGACCATGCTTGTCGGCCAACGCCAGCAGGCTGTTGCGTGAGAGGACCCGTTGCTCGATGAACAGCAGGCGGTCGTTCGATACGGTCGGCGATACCAGCGTTGTCGGTATCTGCTGGAATTCCATCAGCAGCAGCGCATCGGAATAATAGCTCCGAGGCATGGCGTAAATAAAGTACGCCCCGACCATAAGAGTAACCAGAGCGGGCACGATGGCATAGAAAGGTTTGGCGAGCGCGATCTCGATAAAATAGAGAATATTGCGTCCTAGTTCATTGATCATGCTGTCGCCTCATTGCTTCGCGTACGAAATACGTTGGTCATCACGAAGTCTCCCTTATCGAGCCGCTCTCGTCGTTAACCCGGACGTACGGCTTCCGACATGGGCCACTGGCTGTACCGCCCCCGCATCCCGGTTGTTCGCGGGATCGCTGTAGGCCACGCGCAGCAGGTCGCCGGGCAGGATGGGGGTCATCTCGGTTGCGGCGAACTCCCTTGTTTCACCGTTGACGGTCCGCACGATCTGATAACCGAGCATCCGGCGCTCTCTTTGCTGGTTCGAGGCGGCGTTCTCGCCATAGATCGTCATGATCCGCGTGCTGTCGGCAAGCCGCGCCGCGGCCTCCTCCTGTTCGCGCTGGGCTGCATTGAGTTCGACCAGCAATTGGGTCCGTTGCGCCTGGCGTGCGCTGTCATAGCGGGCGAGCTCCGCCATTTTCGCCCGCTCGGCGACTGCGATTTCAGAGGTCAATCGGCTGACCTGTCCCTCGAGTTCAGCGACCGTGCCTTCCTGGACCATCTGCTGGGAGCCTTCGGTCACGCCCTTGGCGACGAGCCCGTTGATGCTCTGGAGGCGACGCCTTGCCAGGTCTATCCGTTTCGTCAGGGTATCGGCCTGCTCCTGCATCGCGAGGCTGTTTCGCTCCGAGAGCTGGTTGGCCTGGGCCTGGGCTTTTTCCTCCATGGCGAGCGTTTCCATCCGGGCATTCAGGAGCGATTGTTCCTGGGCAAGGGCCGGATCGGCGGCGAGGGTTTCGGCCGTGCCGATGGATTTTTCTCCGCGCATTTCCGCCTCCAGGCGGGTGATGCGTGCCCGCAGTTCTTGCAGGCGTTTTTGGGAGTGCTCGACTTCGCGTTTTACCACAACCGACCGGTCCTGATCGGCGGCCAGCAGGGGCGTGCGATACACGCCGCCGGCGACACTGATGCCATGAAGGACGGTCATGTTGGCCCGATACGCATATTCGCCGGGATTGTCGACTTCGCCGAGGACATAGATCAGCTGCGGGTTCTGGGAATTGGGACGCAGCATGATCGTGAGATTGGGGCTGTCCTTGAAATAGGTCTTCAGCCGCCCGAGAAGTTGCGCTTCCAGTTCCGAAAGGGAAAGCCCCGCGCTCTGAATATGGCCCGCGAGCGGGAACGACAGCCACCCATCCGGAGCAATGACGACTTCGCGGGTAAGCTCAGGCTCCTGGGCAATCCATACCTGCAGCGTATCTCCCGGCTGCAGGCGATAGGTCGTCTGAGCTGAAACGTCCCCAAATGTCAGGCAGAGCAACAGCCCCGCGAGACTCGTTATCCCACGCATACAGACCCCCAATGATCGGTAACCCCTTCCCGTCCAACTGGGACAAGACGGTCTATATTAGGGCGGCCTTCGACACCTGCAAACAGAGCACAAAGAGGTAAGCTTCCGGTCCCAAATCCTCCATCTAACGGATGAGCCTGAAAGTACTAATCGACTTTAAGATAAGCGCGTCGCGCACGGAGCCGCTTGCGAAACGACCGGCCGACCTTAACCAATATCTCCTGGTGGCAAAGGTGGTTCAGCCGGGCGGTGCGACCATGCCTGCGCGGTCAACGGCCGTGGTGCTTAACAAACGTCGGAGACCGTTTCAAATGTGTTTTTCGAGGATTTTGACAGCCGCTTTTGCGACATCCACGGTCGGTGCGCTCGCACTCGGCGCGGCCATGTTCAAGCCTGATCCAGTTAGCGCCGAGCGTGGTCTCGACGCTCCACCCCAAGCCTTTTCGGCCGGCAACCGAGATCATATCCTGCTGTCCGGGCACAGCCTGACTGATCAACCCTATCCTGATCATTTGGCGGGGATCGCCCGGCAGGAGGGGATTGCCGTGTCCTGGAGGTTGGAGAATGTGACCGGTTCTTCAATCCAGCAGCGAACCGCCGGCGGGCTCGTTCGATTGAGCGACGAGCCTTACAACGTTCTCATCATCACCGAACAACATCGTGTTCTGGATGCGTTGATGTGGAGCGAAACCGTTCGTTACCTCCATGGCTACCACCATGCGTTCACCACGGCAAACCCAGCTGGGATCACATATTTCTACACCCCCTGGATAAGCCTTTCGTCTCTAGCGGATCCCCATCCGTGGATCGAATATGAGAGGCTGGCTTTGCCCGTCTGGCGATGCGTCGTAAACCGGGTAAACGATAAGATCGGGGCTGCTGGCCGAAAAAACCATATTCGCTTCATTCCAACATCGCTTGCGCTTGCCGAGCTCGTCGCGCGCCTGGCGTCCGATCCAGCCTTTGGCGGATTCGAGGATTGGAATTCGGCGGACCGCTTGAAGGCAATCTTCTCCGATGAGGTTCATCTGACGGAACTTGGCTCCTACTACATGGCAGTCGTAAGCTTTTCGGCGATCTACGGAGTGGATATCCGTCAGCAACGGCCGCCCGCCTTGCTGGATGCCCGGCAAGCCGACGCGCTGAGGCTGTTTGCTGTCGACTTCATGCAGCGTTATCGGGCAATCAAGATGAATGAAGCGCGTGATTGCAAGGCGCCGGTCTCGCTTGCCTTCGCGTCCCACTACGCGAACTATGTGGCACGCGCCTACCCTCGTGAGGGCAGCTATCTCATTACAGAGTTGCTACGCATCCGGAATATTGTCCGTTTTACCTGGCGCTTCAGGAAAGGCCTGGAGTGAAACGGCTAAGGTGGATTGCCCTCGGTTCAGAGCCGATAGCGGCGCTTCGGGAGGGCTGGGGAGCCTACGTTGCCCGATACGCCGAAATGAGTAACCCGATAGCCCAAAGACTAGCGGCGAAACCATTGGCAGCTATGCGAATATCCTGGTCGGGATGCGGAGTTCGCACAACGAAAAACTCCTCTTGTCCGATGCTGATTGCGCCTTGCGAGGATAGTTGGTTGATATCTTTTTTGCCGATTGTGCATTCTCTGAGAAAGATTGCCGGGATGCCTTTCCCGGATATCGAAGCGGTTGCCGTCGATCGCTGGACGATTGCCCCGCAGACCCGGCGCTTCATCCGCCCCGCAAAGTTTTTGCCGCATCATCTCGACCGTATAAAGGGCACTCAGTTCGGGCCGGTCACAGAGATCGTGAAGGGCTTTCGTGGAAACTATGAAACCACCCAGGAGGCCACGGTCGGTTACCGCATCAAGAATGTCGACCTCATCGATGGCGTTCTCTACGCGCCGAAGTCCTCGAGGAGCCTCAGGCCCCGCAGCCGCCGGCTGCCTGTCTATGTGCCTCCCAAGCACTCCACCAGCGGTGCACTGTTCGAGAGCTGGGTCGGCAATCGCTGGTTCGGGAACTGGCTTTCGGATGATTGCCTGACCTATCCGCTGGCGGACGAATACGAAACTCCGATAACGACGCGGCCGATCACGCGGGGGCACGAGCCGCAATATGCCGCTAAACTCGATCTCAAGCCGATCTATGTCAGCGACGTCCATTTCGAGGAGGTCATCCTCTTCAGGGACAAGGGGCAGAACGAGGGCAAGAAGAAACGGGCCGATCAGGTCCGCGAAAAGCTTCTGGCATCGGCACCACCTTTTCCCGTTCATCCGGGCGTCTTCATCCTGCGGGGGAGCAAGGGCGAAAGCCGTATGCTGTCGAACGAGTCCGATATCGCCGAACAGTTCGCGAAGAAATACGGTTTCCGGATCATCGATCCGTTGGCCTCGTCGGTCGACGACATCATCCACGCCTGCGCCGGAGCCCGCATCGTCGCAGGCGTGGAAGGCAGCCATCTGGTTCACGGGCTGATGATCATGCCGCCGGATTCGGCCCTGTTCGTCATCCAGCCGGCAGATCGGGTGGTTTCGGTTCTCAAGGTCATGACCGATCGTCAGGGGCAAGGCTATGCCTTCGTCGTCGGGGAGGGAACCTGCGAGAATTTTCGGGTCGAGTGGAGTGATATCGACCGCACATTGGAGATGGTGCTCGCATGACTTCACGGCTTCGTTTTCTCTATCCTCAATCCGCGGCGATGGGCGACCATAAGGGTGCGGCATCCCCGCATGCGCCTCTCGCCTCGTTTCGCGAACTGGTGCGCAAGGACTACGATCGCCACGGCAGGAGGATCCTCAATGCCGGCTTTATCTCGCTGCTGGTCTATCGCTTCGGCGGGTGGGCGGGGAGCCGCCGGAGCCACCTGGCCAAACGGTTTTTCCAGAAGATCTACGGCGCGATCAACATGGTGGTTTCGACGCTTACGCGGGTGTGGATACCGGCAGAGGTGACGCTCGGCGAGGGTTTTCACATCATCCACGTGGAGGGATCGATTTCGATCCATCCTGACGCCGTGATCGGAAAACGGTGCGGCATCATGCATAATGTCACGATCGGCACGAACATGAGCGCCGGTGCACCCAGGATCGGCGACGACGTCTTTATCGGGGTGAACTCCACCATTCTCGGCGATATTCGCATCGGCGACCGGGTACGGATAGGAGCCAATACAGCGATCTCTACCGACGTGCCATCGGATTCGATCGTCGTCGGTTCCCCGGCCAAGATTTATCCCCGCCTCGGCCCGTTTTCGAGCGAACAGACCAAGACCGATGCCAGTCCCTGATCCACTCATCCGCTGGAGGAGTTTGCCATGAACGCGTTGACCACCAACTTCTATCAGCTTCTGGCTGACAACCTCGTCTCAAGGCCGGGCAAGCCCGCGCTCATCGACGGTCATCGCGCGGCGAGCTATGCCGCGGTTGCGGCCGAAGTGGACCGGCTGGCGGGTTATCTGCAGAGCCGCAATATCCGGCCGGGCGACCGGGTGATCGTGCATCTGCGCAAGAGCATCGCCGAGGTTACCGCCATGTTCGCAATAGCCAAGGTGGGCGGGGTGATCGTCAACGTCAACACGCAATGGACGGTCGAGCAGCTCGAATATGTCGCCAACGACTGTGGCGGACGCCTGCTGATCGTCGAGGCAAGGGTCGCCGAAGCTCTTGGCGCGCGCAAGCTACCTGACACGGTCGACAATGTCCTGGTCAAAGGCAAATTGCCGGCCGACACCATATTCGATGTCTGGGATCATCTTCCGGAAGATCTTTCTGGCGACGAGATTGCACGCCTCGATACAGAACTTGCGATGATCATCTACACGTCCGGTTCGACGGGGATGCCGAAGGGCGTGATGCTGACCCATCGCAACATCGTTGCCGGCGCCCGCTCCGTGTCGCGCTATCTGGGCCTGAGGGAAGACGACCGGCTGCTCAGCGTCCTGCCCTACAGCTTCGACTATGGCCTGAACCAGCTGACGACAATGATGCTGATGGGCGGTACCGTCGTGCACCAGGCGGTGCCAATGGCCACCGAAATCGTCCTGGCGATGCAGCGGCATCGGGTGACCGGGGTGGCCGCTGTGCCTCCTCTCTGGAGCCAGATCGTGCGGCTGCTGAAGGACAATCCCGTGGAATTTCCAGCGCTCCGGCGGATCACCAATTCCGGCGGCAAGATTTCGCTCAACATCCTGGAGCAGATACCGCGGGTCTTCCCGGATGCGGATGTCTATCTGATGTACGGGCTGACCGAGGCTTTCCGCTCGACCTATCTCTCGCCGCAGAAGTTTACCCGCAAGATGGGAGCCATCGGTCAGGCGATTCCCGGCGCCGAAATTTATGTCATCAAGCATGGCGAAGGCATCGCCCATCCTGGCGAACAGGGCGAGCTCGTTCATCGCGGCCCACTCGTCAGCCTCGGATATTGGGGCAAGCCGGAGGTGACGGAGCAGAAGATCCGGCCTTGTCCGGAACTCTGGCACCTGATCGGCGACGAACCGGTCGTCTATAGCGGCGATATCGTCCGGATCGATGCCGACGGCGACCTTTGGTTCATTGGCCGCAACGACGCGATGATCAAGACGAGCGGCTTCCGCGTCAGTCCGGATGAGATCGAGGATCTCGTCTGCCGCAGCGGCGCGGTGGCGGAGGCGGTCGCCTTCGGTGTCGACGACGAGGAACTGGGGCAAACGGTACATGTGGCGATAACTCCGATCGGCGAATTCGACGAGGAGGCCCTGCTGCGCTACTGCCGGCGCGCGATGCCGTCCTACATGGTGCCGCGGCAGTTCCATGTCTGGCCAGAAAGCATGCCGCGTACATCGAGCGGCAAGCTGGCGCGGCCGGATGTCGTGCGCCTTTGTCGCGAATGGATGCAAGGCGGGGAACTTGTCTTCAGCGCGCCTCCGCCGGCAGCTCAAATCAAACTGACCGAAACACGGGAGAACCTGCAATGAGCCTTACCCATGGAAAATTGATTGGTTATCTGCGGGAATCCCTGAATATCGCCCATGCGGACAGCGAGAGCGAACTGTTCTCCTCAGGCCTCCTCGATTCCGTTTCGATGGTGAACCTCCTGGCATTTGTCGAACAAACGACGGGCCTTTCCATTCGCGCCGAAGACGTGACGCTCGAAAACTTCGATACGCCGGAGCGGATCATCCGTTTTGCGGAAGCCAGCGCCTGATGAACCATTTCTCGGCGCTCGATGTCTGGCTGCAGAGTGCTGCGGCATCATTCGGAACCCCCTCTTATGTCTACGTCGCATCGGCGATCGAGAACCGGGCAGCGCTCCTGAGGCAAGCTTTCGAGCAACGCTTCGCATTGAGCTTTGCCGCCAAAAGCAATCCAAACCCGGCTCTGCTTTCCCTCATGAAGGGCCAGGCGGAATATCTTGACGTCTCCTCGATCGGGGAATTCAGGACGGCGATAACGGCTGGATGGGAGGCAGAGCGCATCAGCTTCACAGGTCCTGGAAAACGGCCGTTCGAAATCCGTGAGGCAATAGAAGGTGGCATTGGCGAACTGATCCTGGAATCGGTGCGTGAGGCGGTGGTTGCGAACGCGGTCGCCGGCGAGCTCGGACGTGTGCAGCATGTCCTGGTGCGCATCGCGCCGACCACGGTTCCCAAAGGGTTCGGCGACCAGATGGCCGGCCGGCCGTCAGCGTTCGGCATAGACTGGGAAGATATCGCAAGGGACATCCCCGACATTGCGGCTCTGCCCAATCTCAAGATCGTCGGGCTGCATATCTATTCCGGCACGCAGTGTCTGAAGCCGGAGGCGATCTGCGAGAACTATCGCAACTTCATCGGCATTTTCCGGGAAGTTTGCGAAACCTACATTCCGCGGCCGGAGAAGCTGGTGTTCGGATCAGGGCTTGGAATTCCCTATCACGACGGCGACCTGCCGCTCGACCTTTCCGCGGTCGTTGCCGGCATCGCAGCGGATCTCGACAGCCTCAAGGCGCAGCCGCAATTTGCCGAGACCCGGCTGGTGCTGGAGCTCGGGCGGTATCTCGTCGGCGAGGCCGGATATTTTCTGACGCGCGTCGTCTCGGTCAAGGAATCGCGCGGCGTGCGGATCGGCATCTGCGATGGCGGCATGAACAACCACCTGCCGGCTTCCGGCCATTTCGGGATGGTGATGCATCGGAACTATACGATGCACAAGGTCGGCGGGCAGGGCGAACCGGAGAAAGTCAACCTCGTCGGGCCCCTTTGCACGTCGATCGACCGGCTCGCCGTCGGGGTGATGCTTCCACGGATCGAAGAGGGTGATCTTGTTGCCGTCCACAACAGCGGCGCTTACGGGCTGACGGCAAGCCCGATCCATTTCATCAGCCACGCACCGCCCTGCGAAGTTCTCGTCGAGGCCGCCGGCATGCGCGATGTGACACACATTCCGGCGCTCCCCTCGGCATGACGCCTGCTTACAAATATTACAGTAATCAGTAGGCTTTGCCGAAATCGCAGATTTCGATCGCGGTGCGGACGACGATTTTCATATCCAGCCAGAACGACCAGTTGTTGATGTACCAGAGGTCGTGGAATATCCGCTCTTCCATCTTCTCGATGTTCGGCGTCTCGCCGCGGCAATTGTTGATCTGCGCCCAGCCGGTCAGGCCGGGTTTGACGTGCCGTCTGAAGGCGTATTTGGCGATCTGGGCGTCATAGAGTTCGTCATGGGCCAGCGCATGCGGGCGGGGGCCGACGATCGACATCTCGCCGCGAAGGACGTTCCAGAATTGCGGCAGCTCATCGATGCTCGTAGCCCGGATGATAGCCCCGACTTTCGTGACGCGGGGATCTTTCCTGGTCGCCTGGCGAATATCGCCTGAATCTTCCATGACGGTCATGCTGCGGAACTTCAGGATTCGGAACGAGCGGCCGCCGTACCCCTTGCGGACCTGCTTGAACAGCACGGGACCTTTGGAATCACATTTGATGGCGATCGCCACTACCAGCAGCAACGGAAACAGCGAGAGGATGGCGGTCAGCGAAAAGACGATGTCGAATGCCCGCTTGGTGCCGCGTTCATAGAGGTTCAACGGTGGCCGCTGCGTCTGAAAGGCAGTCATGCTGCCGATCTTGCGGGCAGGAGCGCTGGTCAGCCGGCCGACGACGCCATCGAAGATGACATTGACCGGAAAAGCCGAGCGCCTGAGTTCGCCAAGATAGAATTCGAGATTGGAGACGTTCGGGTCCCGCCAGACGATGAATACTTCATCGATGCCGTCGGTCTCGCTTTGCCTCAGTCTCTGCAGCGCGTTCGCGGGCAGCAGATTTTCATCCGAGAGGCGTATGATCTGCGCGAGGGTCATGCCGCTTGCGGCGGCCTGATGCTGCCAATGTTCGGCCGAAAACTCCTCGTGGCAGATCAGCAGTACCCGCTTCATCTTGAAGGAGGCCGCAGCTGCCGCCGATGGCAGATACCAGTGCCAGAACAGGCGGGTGCAGATCAGCCCGAACAGCGAGATGACAGCGGTCATCAAGATCGCCCCGCGCGAGAACGTCGTGCCGATCTTCAGAAAGAAGATGACGGTCAGCAGGAAGGCAAGGGCGCTTGGGATAAGAATGCAGATCAGCCGGATCTGCGGCCTCAGGAGCTGAATGCTCTCCGGGCTGTAGGCCTGGGCGCTGTGCATGGCGAGCACGAAGATGGTCGATAGAACGAGGCCGATGCCGATGAAAAGCGAAGGATCGGGCGCAGATCCGAAAACGGCATACTGATAGCCCGTGAAGCCGACACCGGTCGCGCCAAGAAGGTAGACGAAGTCCGCCGCGGCCGCCACATAGGCGATAACATGATATTCCAGCCCTCCGCGCGGAGGCTTGTGCTCATACGATATGTAATCATTTCCGATGTTCGGCTCAAATGGTGTGATCATCGTTAAAAAACCCCTACCAGCGGTACGAGTATAGCCGAGGAGAGGGTGGGCACAATGTATCCGGCCTACCTCCTAAGAATGATCTCCCTATTACCTACTTTTGTTGCTGGGATGATTGAGTACAATCCTTTGTGTATAACGTCCAATTTATGCTCTGATTTTTGGTAAACCTTTAGATCTGACTTAAAATTGGGCATGTGAATTTTTTATATTTCAGTTGGTAAGGCGGAGCGCCGTTTCCGCTGAGAAAATGGACATTGGCAGTGATTGAATGCTGGGCTCCGCGTCCGAAGAAGCCTCGCCGGCTGAAGGCTTGATGGCCACAGTCCTTGTTTTGAGTTGGGGGTGTGGATGGAGTTCGATTGGGACGTTGCCATCGTCGGCGCCGGAATGGGCGGGGCGGCAATGGGATACGCACTGGCAACCGCCGGGCACCGCGTAGTTTTCATTGAAAAGGGTCTGGCCCACTTTTCGCAGGACGAACGTGACGATCCCGATAGCCTGGACGAAGCGAAGCGCCTGAGAAATGGCCGGTGGCCACGGGAGATTTCCGGCTCGGTGGATGCCCGTCCGGTCCGGTTCTTTCCCGCACTCGGCTGCGGTGTCGGCGGTTCGACGCTTATCTATGCGGCGGCGCTCGAGCGGTTTTCCCCAAGCGATTTCAAGATCGTCGACAAGTCCGGCAGGCAGGCCTGGCCGATAGACTATGAAAACCTTGAGCCCTTTTATCGCAACGCGGAGCGCCTTCTGCATGTGCGCGGCAGCCAGGATCCGCTGCAGCCACGATCTGAGGTCATCGAGCCTCCTGCCATGACGCGATGTGATCAGCATTTTTTCGACTCGGCGCAATCGAACGGGATGCACCCCTATCGGGTTCACACGGCCTGCCGATATATCGACGGGTGCGGCCAATGCGGTGGCTTCATCTGCCATAAATCCTGCAAGCAGGATGCGCGGCGGGCGTTCATCGAGCCGGCCCTCGCGACTGGAAACGCCATGGTCATCGATCAATGCAACGTGGAAAAGGTCTCGGCCGATGACGAGGCGGTCACTCAGTTGTCGTGCCGGAAGAATGGAGACGAGCTGGCAATCGTTGCCAAGCTGTATGTACTGGCGGCCGGCGCGCTTTCGACACCCTTGCTGCTCCTCAACTCGACCAACGAATTCTGGCCGAACGGCCTTGCAAATACGTCGGATCTGGTGGGGCGCAACCTGATGTTCCACGCGTCCGACTTCTTCGCTGTCTGGCCCCGGGGCAGAACCCGTGTTTCAGAGCCGGGAAAGTCGATCGGCTTTCGCGATTTCTATGAACATCAGGGTCTCAAGCTAGGTGCCATCCAGTCCACGGGCCTGACTGCAACCGCCAATAACGTGCTTCATTTCCTGAAATCACTGATCGACCGGAACGGCTGGGTCTGGCTGAAGCCGCTCAAGCCCTTCATGCGCATTCCGGCGATGATCGGCGCTCTTATCTCCGGCAATGCGACGATATTCACCTCTATCCTCGAGGATCTGCCCTATCCCGAAAATCGCGTGAAGCCTGATCCGGAAGATCCCGCTAGTATCTATTTCGAATATACAATTCACAACGAGCTGCGGCAAAGAATGCAGGCCTTCCGCAAGTTATATCGGAAGGCATTCAAGCGGCACCGGATGATGATGCTTGGGTCCGAAGTCAACCTCAACTACGGTCATGCCTGTGGAACGTGCCGTTTTGGCCCGGATCCCTCCACTGCGGTATTGGATGCCAACAACCGTGCGCATGACCTGAACAATCTCTATGTCGTTGATGCTTCGTTCTTCCCGACCAGCGGAGGGGCCAATCCAAGCCTGACGATTGCCGCTAACGCCTTGCGTGTCGGTGAGCACATTGCTCAGAAGCTGTCCGCGACAAAGGCGAAACGGACGGAGCCTTGCGTCGTTTCGGGTTCGGCGCCCTGACCACGAGCTTCCGAAAGGGGCAATGCCCCGTTCTCTCCCATCAGTGGTTCCTGTTTCGATCGGTTCTGATCCAGGCCGCCCCGCCGGCTTGGAGGATATGGCGCGGATAAAGCCTCAGTTTCCTGAACATGTATCCCGGAATGTCCGCCATGGCATGCATGGGAAGCGCGCGTCTGCCGTGACGCCACCACGCCACCGATAGCGCAACGTCGAAAGCAAGGATGCTGATGGTCGAGATCGCAAGTGGCGCGGTCGCAATTCCCGAAGTTGCGAGGAAGACTGCCGGAAACAGCGAGAGCAGATGAAGCGCTGCCAGCAATGTCAGCGGCGGTATGAGCGCATCGACGACGAGCGCCAGATAGGCCCTATTCCGCAACGTGTTGACGTCCAGCAAGGCTGAGAAAAGGTGTGCCGCCAGCGCGAAGCGGCCCGCGTTCCATCGGGAGGCTTGAGTTTCGAGGCCTTTCTTCGAATACGGAAACCTGCTGCTGACGGCCGCAGCATCGCAGAAAAGCGGAGCGTGGCCGATCCGCGCGAGGTCCAGCCCAAGCTTCATGTCTTCGACCAGATCGCCGTTCGCAAGCGCGGCGTCCCGTAGGATGGCCCAGGGGAATGCCATGCCCGAGCCGGTCAATTGCGCAGGAAGCCCGAGGTTCGCCAGTCCAAGAAGCCGGATCCGGTTCTTCAGAAGAAATGCGAATTCGGAAACCGCAAGGTTGATGCCTGCGTCCGGCGGCGCGAACATCAGGTAGCGGGATTGCACGGGTCCGTTCGTTGCCGCGGCCATGAGGGCGAGGTTATCGAGTGCGCCCGGCTCCAGCCAGCAGTCGGCGTCGACAATGACGACTACGTCCGGCGGCAGCAGGCCGAGGTACCTGACGCCAGCGTCGAGGGCGTATCCCTTGCCGCGGCGAACCGGATCGAACCGTACGATGACATCCGCGCCCGCTTCACGTGCCAGAGATGCGGTGAGGTCGTTGCAATTGTCGGCCACGACGACCAGCCGATCGCCGTGGCGCATCTGGCTTTGGATGCTGTGCAGGGTATCGGTGATCTGGAGCTCTTCGTTATGCGCCGGGACAAGAACCGCGACTTGCGGCCGTCGCCCGTTCTGACGTGGCGGCCCGCTCCGCCCGCCGAGACTTCCGGCAAGACATTCGATCGCGAAAAAGACAGTCGGAACCAGGACGACGACGGACAATAGCAAGGCCGCGGCGATCAGTATGTCCTGTTGCATGGCTTTCCCTCCGACGACGCTTTCAAGCGGTCAATCATAGCCGGAGGGCCGAGGGTTCTAAGCTGACCACGCTACACCGTTCGAGTGTGCACGGGCTCATCCTATTTCGGGGCAGGTGGAGCCACCGCGAACATGTCTACGCCCATTTGATGGCTGGTGGATCAATTGAAGTCTGATCCTTCCCGCCCAAAACGGGCTATCCGATGCAATTCGCAGAGCGAATGCAGTCGGTTACGTGAAAGATGGCTGCGGATTGCTGACCTAGATATGACCGGCGGCCTCAACGGATAGTCATGCCGGCGACGACATACCCGTCGCGCAGCCTGATCTGACCCAGCAGCCGGTCGCCCGTCTTGAAGGGCGGGACATCGATCTCGAAATAGGCGGCGAAATGCCCGTCACCGAGGTTCAGCTCGATGCGGATGGCCTCGAACCCGAACATCGTGCGCGTCAGGCCGTACTGGCACTTGTAGGTGCATTCCTTGGCGCTGAAGATCGCTTTCACCAATCGCCCGCGAATGCCCCATTGCTGCCGGTTGAGCCATTGTCGCTCGCGCGGAGTACAGATCTCCTGCGCATAGGTGTCGTCAAGCGGCGTCGCTTCCTCAAGATCGAGGCCGAGAGCCTTGATGCCGTCCGAATGGCGGCCGATGGCGGCGACGCAGCGGGTGGTGGAGTGGCTGATGCTTCCGGCGATCCCGGCCGGCCAGATCGGCGCCCGATCCGATCCCACGGGTATGGCCATTCCAGGCAGCCCCAGATGGTCCATGGCTTGCCTGGCGCAGATGCGGCCGGCGGTAAACTCCTGCTGCCGGCTCTTCACCGCATTGGCGATCGCCGTTCTCTCTTCAGGATAGAGTTTCGAAACGTCGCCGAGCAGGTCGGCTTCGGCGACCGACACGGAAGGGTCGAATATGCCCTCCAGCAGCATGGCTAGACCTTGGTCTCCACGCGGACCAGCGTGGGGCGCCGTTCCATCGCATTGCGCCGCAATGCGGCTCGCTCGGCTGCCCGGCCGAGCTGCAGGTCTGCCTTGCCCTTGCCGGAGATATGGTCGGCAAGGAGGGCAACCGTCGGGAAACGGAAGAGGTCGGTGATCGTCAGATCCGGCGCCAGCTTCGCCTTCATTTCCCGATGGACCTGGACCGCCAGTAACGAATGCCCGCCGAGGGCGAAGAAATTGTCGAATATGCCGACCTTCTCAAGCCCAAGTGCGCGACCGAACACCTCGCTGATATCCCGCTGCAGAGTGTTGGACGGTTCGATGAACGTGGCTGCCGGTGCCTGGACCTTTTCCGTCGGGGCCGGCAGCTTGTTGCGATCCACCTTGGCGTTCGGCGTCAGGGGGAAGGCTTCCATCGTCACGAAATGCGACGGTATCATCGCATCGGGCAGGGCCTCGGCGATATAGGTACGAAGTTCCTGTTCGGAGACGGACGTACCGTCGGTGCGGATATAGGCTACCAGGCGCACGTCGCCGGGACTGTCCTTGCGGGCAATCACGACAGCCTCGCGGACGCCGGGGAAAGTTCCGATCCGCGCCTCGATCTCGCCGAGTTCGATGCGATGGCCGCGTATCTTCACCTGATGATCGGTGCGGCCAAGGAAATGCAGGACGCCATTCCGGTCGAAGCGGGCAAGGTCGCCCGTCCGATAGATCCGGCCCTCCATGAACGGGTTGGGCAGGAAGCGTTCTTGCGTGAGCTGTTCGCGGTTGTGATATCCGCGGGCGACGCCGTCGCCGCCGATATAAAGCTCACCGACATCGCCGGGCGGTACCGGATTATGGGCGTTGTCGAGCACGTAGAGCTGGGTGTTGGCGATCGGATGGCCGATCGGAACGACGCCCGTCGATGGGCCGGCCGTGAATGTCGAAGACCAGATCGTCGTCTCCGTCGGACCGTACATGTTTTCGATCGTCGCGTCGGTGACGGTTCGCAAGGCTGCAAGAAGCGAGCCCTGCAGCGCCTCGCCGCCGAGGAAGAGATGGCGGACATCGCTCAAGGCGGCGCGGTCCTCGTCGATCATCATGAACATGCGGGCCATCGAAGGCGTGCATTGCAGATGCGTGACGCGATGTTTGCGGATTTCTTCCGCAAAACCGTCGCCGGCCTCGTCGCTGACAGGATTCTTGCTCGTCTTGACGACTTCGGCCAGCAAGGGAAGCCTTTCCAGGACGATATTGTCGGCCAGGCCGAAATCGATGAGGCATGCAATGTCGTCGACGCCGGCCGCCTTGACCTGATCCAGCCTTTCCAGCGCATCCTCGACGGTGCCGAACAGGCCGCTGTCCTCGAAATAACGCAGGAAGGCGAATTCCAGGATAGCGTCCATCTCCTCGGGCGCCAGCGACTGGAGGTCGATATCCATCGGCTGTGCGATGCCCTGCGGCTTCTTGAAGGCCGGAAACGCCCAGGCATATTGCTTGATGAGGGCGGCTGCGCTGCGCAGGTATTCCTTCATGGGGCCGCGCGCCAGATCCCGCACCTCGTCGCGATCTTTGCCGATCAGGGTGTGGAGCATCAATGTGACTTTATAATCGGCCGGATTGCGACCGGTCTCGGCAAGCGTCTGCCGGTAGATCCGTATCTTTTCCGCAAGCTCGTCGACAGACTGGCCGAGCAGATGGGTCAGCACATTGGCACCGAGCCGCGCAGCCTCCCGGTAACTTTCCGGATTGCCGGCGGTGGTGAGCCAGACCGGGAGCTCCTTCTGGACCGGACGCGGCTGGGTTACGACCGCAACCGTGCCGGCGCCGAATTCGAAATCGACGCTTTCGCCACGCCACAATTTGCGGACGACCTCGATATCGCGGGTCAGGCTCGCCTTGTTCTTCGGCGGTGCGTTTTCGGGCCGCAGCACGAAATCCTCCGGCATCCAGCCGGAGGCGAAGGCAAGCGCGACGCGTCCGTTGCTGAGATTGTCGATCACCGCCCATTCCTCGGCGACGCGCGCCGGATGATGAAGCGGCAGAACGCAGCTGCCGGCCCGGATCGAGAGGTTCCTGGTGACAGCCGCGACGGCCGCACCGGTGACCGCCGGGTTCGGATAGGGACCGCCGAACGCGTGGAAATGGCGCTCCGGCGTCCAGATGGAATCGAAACCATTGACATCGGCAAATTTGGCGCCTTCGATCAGCAGCCGATATTTGTCCGGACCTGATCCGCCGTCATTGCCCCAGTAGAAGAGGCCGAAATCGAGATTGGTACCTCTTCCGGCGGAAGACGCACCCTTCGCCTTGGCTTCGATAATTTCGGAGGAGTGGACGACGACCTTGAAGCCGCGGGCGAGCGTCCAGAAGAGCTCGAGAACGGAGATATCGAAGGAGAGGCTGGTGACGGCCAGCCAGACATTGCGACGATCGGCCGTGCGCGGCACCCGTTCGTCCATGCCGGCGAAGAAATTCACGACGTTGCGATGCTCCAGCATCACGCCCTTCGGAAGGCCGGTGGAGCCGGACGTGTAGATCACATAGGCGAGATTGCCGGAAGCGACACCGGTTGCCGGGCGATCCGCTGCCGCCTGGTTTCTGAGGATATCCTCGACGCACAGGAAATTGCTGCCATCCAGCGTCTCGGATTTCGACAGCCGTCGCTCGGTCAGAACCAGCTTGGCGCCGCTATCCTTGATCATGAATGCCAGGCGGTCGGCCGGGAAATGCGGGTCGAGCGGGATATAGGCGCCGCCCGCCTTCATGATCGCGAGCGCGCCGACGACCAGATCGAGCGAGCGCGGCAGGTATAGGCCGACGGTGACGTCCGGGCCGACGCCCTGAGCCACCAGCGCTTGGGCGATGCGGTTCGCCCGTTCGTCCATCTCGCGGTAGGAAAGGGAACGGCCGTGGAATGCCAGAGCTTCGGCATCCGGCGTCCGGTCGACCTGCCGTTCGATAAGCTGATGGACGCAGGCGGCGGTATCGTATTCGCGCTCCGTCCGGTTCCAGTCGAAGAGGACCATGTTCCTGTCGGTATTCGACATCAGGGGCAGGTCCTGCAGCAACGCCGCGCGGTCCTCGAACGCCGAGGCCAGGATCGCAAAGGCGGTCGCCAGATCCTGCGCCTGCCGCTCGTCGATCCGCGCCCGATCGTAGAGTAGGTCGGCTTTGGTCTCGCCGAGCCGGAAGGTCAGGGCGCAGCCCTCAATCTCGTCGGCGAGCGCCGGACTGGAGATGTCTGCGACACCGATCGTCAATTCCGGCGCTGCAAGACCGGGATAACGATCGACAAGATCGCGGCAATAGCCTTGGCGTTGGTCCAGCACCCTCAACGCCTGATCGACCTGCCCAAGCAGGTCGTCGACCGAGGCTTGACCCGTGGAGTCGATCCTTAGCGGAATGGACTTCGCGAAATAACCGGGATGGCGGGCGTCGAGATCTGCCAGCCTGTCGTTCGTATAGGCGAGGTCGAATACGATCTGGCCGGAAAGACGCGCGAGGAAGGCTGCCGTCAACACGACCCGCTCCTGACGCGAAAGCCGCCCGGAAAAAACCAGAGGAACGATACGGATATCCGGTGTCTGGCCGGCTTCCGACGCTTTTATATAGGGAAGCGCGATATCGGCTCCGGCTTCGAGCGCACGGCGGAAGAAGGTTTCATGTCGCGCAAGAGCGGAAACCGCTTCCGACAGGGCAGTCTTGTCCACCTCACTCATAAGCGGCAGCCGATCGCCCGGACGCAGTACCGAAGAAAGCGTGATCTGCCTGGTACCATCCTTGCGGGCGGCCTCGAGCAGAACCGGCATGTCTGCGGTGCCGACCGTCACACCATGGGCGCCGACCGACAGGACGAGACCGGGTTCCCCGTTCAGTTCGCCGTCGAGGACGCGAAGGTTCCTGACGGTGAAGACGTCGCCGCCGAAACGGACCTTGGGCGTTGCCAGGGGGTTGAGATAGGTGGGGCCGAAATCCAGGCCGCGTACCAGGCGGGAAAGCTCATCTGCCGAGGCGGTGAAATCGAGCGTACCGGCGGCCGAAGGACGCTTGAGCTGTCCGTAATAGGTACGGGTTGCGAAATCCTGCCGGCGTGGCTTCAAGGTGCCGCGCTCGATATCGCCGAGCATGTCGGAGAAAGTCGCGATCCCGGCTTCGAAACATTTCGTATTCAGCGTCAAGGCGGTCTCGTCCGCGCTGATCTCGAAATGCTGCTGCGCATAGATATCGCCTTCGTCGATCCCTTCGGTGATCGCGTGCCAGGTGATGCCGTGGCGGTCATGGCCTTCGAGGATAGCCCAGGCGGGTGTGTTGAGCCCGGCCATGTCCGGCAGCAGGCCGTCATGGAAATTGGCGGCGCCGATATTGGCGTGTCGCCAGGCCGCGTCGGGAACCATTTTCAGGTTGGCGATGCTGAAGAGCCAGTCGTAGTCGTATTGGGTCAACTGGGCGGCGTAATCGCCTTCCTGCGTCACGACGGGGATACCCTGGGCCTGCGCCCAGTTTCTGACCGATCCGTTCGACGTCGCTACGGCCTCGATCCTATGTCCGCGCCCCCGCAGAATTTCAGCGCATTGAACCAGTAATAAACCGCCACCGATCAAAACACACTTCAATTCGCCCATAAAGCTTGTCCCCACTCGTTGCTGTTCCAGGCACTCCGATAGAAACGGGGAGCGCTATAAAACTCAACATGCGCCGGAGCACCCATGCGGATGATCGCGCCTAAGCCTGAATTGCCGGCGATACCCGGCTTTCCCCCATACGGATGATCATGGCTTCCAAAGGAGTAATTGCGATTGCGTCTTGGCTGGCAGCACATTGAGGCTGCGGGTTTGCGCTCGCGGATTTCACTGGGAAGCGGAACGAGGCTCGTGGCATCATTGGGGTGATGTCATCAGGTTGGCCTCCGTGGATTGGGGCGGTGTCGATGCTTGAGGGGTCAAACCAGGTCTGTGCCAGCGATATTGCAATCGTCGGCATGGCTTTGAGAGTGCCGGGTGCGCGTAATGTTTCAGAATTCTGGCAGAACCTGCGAGACGGCGTAGAGTCGGTCCGGACGTTTTCGCCGGAGGACCTGATCGCTGAAGGCGAGGACCCCGAGCGGCTCCATCACCCCAACTATGTTCCCCGCGGCGCCGATCTTCCCGACATGGAAATGTTCGACGCGGAGTTCTTCGGCCTGAACCCGAAGGAAGCGGCGATCATGGATCCCCAGCACCGCCATTTCCTGGAATGTGCCTGGGAAGCCATGGAGGACGCCGGCCGGACGCCGAACAATCAGCCCGGCCCGGTCGGTATTTTCGCCGGCTGCGGCATGGGCAGCTATTTCTATTTCAACGTCTGCAGCAATCGCAACCTGATCGACCAGGTGGGAATGTTCCTGTTGCGCCACACGGGCAACGACAAGGATTTTCTGGCGACGCGAGCCTCTTTCACGTTCGACCTGCGCGGCCCGAGCGTCAACGTGCAGACCGCCTGCTCCACGTCGCTTGTCGGAGTGCATTATGCCTGCCAGAGCCTGATCTCCGGCGAATGCGACATGGCGCTTGCCGGCGGGGTGACGATCGAGTTCCCGCATCGGCGCGGCTACACGTTCCAGGAAGGCGAGATCCTTTCGCCCGACGGCCACTGCCGGCCTTTCGATCATCGCGCGGCGGGAACCGTTTTCGGAAGCGGCGTAGGGGTGGTCGTGCTTCGCCGGCTTTCGGATGCTCTTCGCGACGGTGACGTGATCCATGCCGTGATCAAGGGCACGGCCGTCAACAACGACGGCAGCAGCAAGGCTGGCTATCTCGCGCCGAGCGTCAGCGGGCAGGCCGAGGCGGTTCTGGAGGCTCAAGGGCTCGCAGGCGTCGATGCCGACACCATTCAATATGTCGAGTGCCACGGCACCGGCACGTTCCTCGGCGATCCGATCGAGATCGAGGCGCTGACGGCGGCCTTCAGGCAGAGCACCGACCGGACCGGCTTCTGCCATGTCGGATCGGTCAAATCGAATATCGGCCATCTCGATACGGCAGCCGGCGTCGTCGGTCTGATCAAGGCGACGCTTGCCGTCAACGAGGGCGAGATCCCGCCGACGCTCGGCTTCGAGCATCCCAATCCCTCGATCAATTTCGAAAAGAGCCCGTTCCGGGTCAACAACAAGCTGGTGAAGTGGCCGCATGCGCCGGGCCCTCGCCGGGCGGCCGTCAACTCGCTCGGCGTCGGCGGCACCAACGCGCATGCCATCATCGAGCAGGCGCCGACCCGTTATGTTGCCGACGCGGCCGGTGCCAATGCGGAGGCCGGCGCCGATTCCGATCCGATGCTGCTGTTCCTTTCGGCCCGCCAGCGCAAGACGATCGACCAGGCGGCCGAGCGGCTCAGTTCGGCGATCTCAGCACAGCCCGGCCTTTCGCTCGATGACGTCAGCTATACGCTGCACCATGGCCGCAAACATTTCGACCATCGCATGGTGGTCGCGATCCGTGGTCGGGAGGACGCCATCGCGGTCCTTGCGAACCCCGGCGGCCGCGGTTTCGTTCATCAGTCCGTGCCGAACAATTCCGGCGCCATATTCCTGTTTCCAGGCGGCGGTGCTCAATATGTCGGCATGGCCAAGCGGCTGTACGAGGAGGATCAGACATTTCGGCGGAGCGTCGAAGAGGGGCTTTCCCATCTGCCTGTCGACGCAGCAAATGAGATCCGCACGGTATGGCTTGGCGAGAGCTCCGCTACGGCTGCGAAAACCTTCCTACGCCCCTCGCTCCAGCTTCCGGCCATTCTGATCGCCGAGATCGGGCTGGCCCGTCTGTGGATGGATTGGGGCGTGAAGCCGAAGGCGTTGATAGGCCACTCCATGGGCGAGAATGCCGCGGCCTGCGTTGCCGGCGTGATGTCCTTCAGGGACGCCGTCAACCTGGTGCATCTGCGGGGCAAGCTGTTCGAGACTATTCGGCCCAGCGGCATGATGAGCGTGCCGCTCGATCACGACCGGCTTTCCGAGCTCCTGCCGCCATCGCTCGACATCGCGTCGGTCAATGCGCCATCGCTTTGCGTCGTGTCGGGCCTCAACGAGGACCTCGACCTCTTCCGGGAGTTTCTGGCGGGGCAGGGCATCGACGCGACGCGCGTGCCGATCAACATCGCCGCGCATTCGCGGCTGGTCACGCCCATTCTCAAAGCCTTCGAGGCCTTTCTGCGCGGTATTACTCTTCGCGCACCGGCCATTCCGATCCTGTCGAACCGGACGGGCCTGCCGCTGAGCGCCGAAGAGGCGACCGATCCGATGTACTGGGTCGGCCACCTTCGTTCGACCGTCTATTTCGCGAATGGCATGGCAGCGCTTTCGGCGGAGCCGGGACGTATCTTTATCGAAGTGGGTCCCGGGCGCGTTCTGTCGTCACTGACGAAGGCGCAGGGGTCGATCCCCGCAAACCAGGTGATCAACAGTCTGCCGCATGCCGACGAGGCCGGCGACGATCGGCTCCATTTCCTCTCCGCCGTGGGGCGTGCGTGGGCGACTGGCCTTGAGGTGGATATCGACCGCCTGTGGCAGGGCCGTTCACCGCGCCGGGTCCGGCTGCCCGCCTATCCGTTCCAGCACAAGCGCTTCTTCATAGACCGTGTCGGAGCGAATGAGAGAGGCAAGAGCGCCGAGCCGGTCCTTTCGAAAGAACCCGATATCGAGCGCTGGGGTTATCGCCCCTCTTGGAAGCAGACGCTGGCTGACTACGAGCTGGGCGCTGAGAAAGAGGCGCAGTCCTGGCTCTTCTTCCTCGACGAGACCGGGGTCGGCCAGAAGCTGGTCGAAGCGCTGAGGACGGCCGGCCACCGTGTGGTCACGGTGTCCCTGGGCGACGCTTTCATTCGCCGCAGCGCCGAGGACTACATGCTCTGCCCGGAACTGGGCCGCGCCGGATATGACGCCCTGATTGCCGGTCTTGTCGGTGATGGCGGCCTGCCGTCGCGTATCGTGCATATGTGGCTTCTGACCCAGGCCGAGACCTTCCGGCCCGGCTCGAATTTCTTCCATCGGAACCAGGAATGCGGTTTCGACAGCATGCTGCATCTCGCCCAGGCTCTGGGGGATGCAGCCAGTATTGCGGACATGCATTTCACCGTCATTACCAACGGCATGCAGCAGGTCTCGGGCGAGCCGCTGCCCTATCCCGAAAAGGCCACCGTTCTAGGCCCCAGCCTGGTCCTGCCGAAGGAGATAGCCGGTGCCACGGTCAGGGTGATCGATATCGATCTGCCGCCCAAGGCCGAACGGAACGACAAGCGGTTCTCCTTTGCGCGTATGACCGGGCGGGTGGAGAAAAAAGAGGCCGCGGAGCCGGGGGCGTTGATCGAGCAGCTCTGGGAAGACCTGCATGCCAAGCCGGGATCCGAAATCGTCGCCTTGCGCAAAGGGCGGCGCTGGTCGCAGGTTCATCAGCGGTTGCCATTGAAAGACGTATCGTCCGAACAGGCGATACTGCGCGAGGGTGGCGTCTACTTCTTCTCCGGCGGCTTGAGCGACGTCGCTTTGGCGCTTGCCGACGAACTCGCCGGCCGGTTCCGGGCGCGGATCGTGCTTGTCGGCCGCACGGTTCTGCCGCCGCGGGAAAGCTGGGAATTCTACGATCGCACCCACGGCCACGGCGTCGTTCGACGGGCGATTTCGGCGATCCGAAGGCTTGAGGACAAGGGGTCGGAAGTTCTTTATCTGGTCGGCGATGTCGGCAATCCGGAGCAGATGAGCCGGGCGGTGGAGACCTCGCTCTCCCGGTTCGGGGAAATCAACGGTGTCTTCCATGCGGCCGGAACGGTCGATGACGGCCTGATGCAGACCAAGACACGCGACAGCATCGACAGGGTCCTGACGCCGAAAGTGCTCGGCACCACGGTGCTGGATGCGGCATTCGAAAACGTGGCGCTCGATTTCTTCCTGATGTTTTCCTCCACCAGCACCGATGTGGTGCGGGCAGGGCAGGTCGACTACGTCGCCGCGAACGCCTATCTCAACGCCTTCGCGCAGAGCCGTTCTCATCGCGCCGACCGTGCCACCGTCGCGCTGCATTGGGGCGTCTGGAACGAAGTCGGTCTTGCGGCACGGGCGCTTGGCGCCTCCGAAGGCGGCGGGTGGATCAAGCCGGTTGCCGGGCCGGCTGCCGGTCCGTTCTTCCAGCACTGGAAAGAGGACGAGACGGGATTGCCCTGGCTCGAGGCGCTGGTCAGCCCCGAGACGGAATGGATGCTCGACGAACATCGGCTGCTTTCCGGCCAGGCGGTCATGCCGGGTACAGGTTATCTGGAGCTGATTGCACAGGCGTCTCGGGAATACGGGCTTCCGTTCGAAGCGGAAGTGGCGGACCTCGTATTCCTGAGGCCGCTTGCCTTCAATGACGCCGAGACGAAAGCCGTTCGAGTGCGGTTGGAGCCGGCGGCGGAGCATTTTCGCGTCGTGGTTCTGGCAGGCCCGGCGGATGGCGAGGATGCGCTGTTCGTCAAGCACGCCGAAGCCGTCCTCAAGCCGCAGGCGCAACAGAGGCGCGAGACGGTCGACATCGCCGCTGTCGCCTCTCGATGCGACGGGTCACGGGTCGCCGGAGGCGGTAGCACGCTTCGCGCGGTGCAGGAGAAGCATATCCGCTTTGGCCCCCGCTGGGCCGTCCTGCGCTCGATGGCGATGGGGCGCGGCAAGGCTATCGCGGAATTGAAACTGGACCCGATCTTTGCCGACGATCTTGCGAAAGGCGTCCTGCTGCATCCCGGCCTGCTCGACATCGCGACCGGCTTTGCCATGCAGCTTGCCAAGGACTACGACGCCGAGACCTCGCTTTGGGCGCCGGCGACCTATGGCCGGGTGGTCCTTCACATGCCGCTGCCGGCCGAGGTCGTCAGTATCGTGGAACTCGCCGACAGCAGCGATTTCGGCGAGGGTTATGCGGCCTTCGACGTAACGATCACCGATCCCCACGGCAATATCATCTTCGAAGCCGAAAAATTCGTCATGCGCAGGCTGGAGAACGATCTCGCGCTCGGTCTCGCATCCCAGGCGGACGCCCCCCCGGCTGCCGCCAAAGCGAAGCAGGCTGTGCTTTCTCCGGCGATGTTGAAGCTCGGCACCCAGGTGCGCAACGGTATCCTGCCGGCGGAGGGATTTTCGGCGCTGCAACGTGCGCTCGCCACATCCGAACCTCAGCCGATCATCAGTTCGATCGATCTCGAAACTCTGCGGGAATGGATTGCCGCCTCTGCCGAAACCGCGACGCCGTCCGGCGACAATTTCGAGAGGCCGGACCTCGAAAGCGAGTTCGTCGAGCCGCGCAATCCGATCGAGGAAACACTGGCCGGCTATTGGAGGGAGCTCCTCGGCATCGCCAAGGTCGGTATCCACGACAGTTTCTTCGACATGGGCGGGCATTCGCTGATCGCGGTTCGCCTGTTCCGGATGATCAAGAAACAATATGCGCTCGACCTGCCGATATCGACGCTGTTCGAGGCGCCGACGATCGCACAGTGTGCGGAGCGCATCGCTGCGGAGCTACCGGATGGAGGCGAAGCCGCAGGATCCGAGCTCGCCGTGACCCTGCCGACGACGGCAAAACCGGTTCATCTGGTACTGATGAACCCCGGTAAGAATGCAAAAGCAACCCCGCTGTTCATCTGCGCCGGCATGTTCGGCAATGTCCTGAACCTTCGCCATCTGGCTATGACCATGGGTGCGGACAGGCCGGTCTACGGATTACAGGCCCGCGGACTTTACGGCGACCACGAGCCGCACGCGACTTTCGAAGAGATGGCGGCCGACTACATCGCCGAAATCCGCACGGTGCAGCCCAGCGGCCCCTATCTTCTCGCCGGCTATTCGGGTGGCGGCATAACCGCCTTTGAAATGGCCCACCAGCTCCAAGATGCAGGAGAACAGGTCTCCCAGGTAATCATGCTGGACACCCCTATGCCGCGGCAGCCGGGGCTGGGCCTGCGCGACCGTATCAGCATGAAATTGCAGGATATGCGCCGGCATAAGATGAGGTTTGTCGGCGCGTATCTGAGGGACCGTCGTGCCTATCAGGAGCAACAGCGCGCTAAGTCCGAGCTGGAGCATCAAGGTGAATCGCCTGAGTATTTCAACAATGTCAGGATTGAGATGGCGTTCAGGAGAGCGTTGCTCAGCTATGATGTCAGGGCTTATTCCGGCAAGGTCACGTTGTTTCGTCCCAAGCCCGATATCTTCTATAGCCTTGGTGGCGGCCGTCACCTGAAGCAGAACCGCGATGTACTGCTGCCTGACAACGGGTGGGCGGGGCATATACCGCAATTGCGGGTCTCGGAAGTGCCGGGAGACCACGACAGCATGGTGCTCGATCCCTATGTTCGCGTGCTCTCCGAGCACATGCGTACTGTTCTTGAAGCCTCCGGTGTCTCGGCTGCGTTCCATGGGGCAGCCGATGTGGAGGCCAAAGTTCAAACCAGAGCGCCGGCCCGGGTCGCCGAGATTGCTTAGCCGATGAACGATGGCCGGATCTCGAAAATACCGTTTCCGTAATTGCCATGACCTGCTCGGGGCACGCTGCTTGTGTGCCTTCAACATCAAGCTGGAAAGTCTTCTTAAAGAACGAGGAGTATTCTGTGACTGACGCAATCGTTCCCTCGGATTGGAAGCAGGGATCTTCCCCTCACGCCAGGGAGCGGTTGCTTCTCGACGCTTTACCGGTGGCGGTTCAGCCGCCGAAACGGCGTCTTCGCACGACCCTTATCCAGGCCGCAGGTTGGTCGATGATGGGGTATCTCCTCTCCCAGGTCGTACGCATCGCAAGCAACCTGGTGCTGACCAGGCTGCTGATGCCGGAAATGTTCGGCATCATGGCCGTGGCCACCATGATTCAGGTGTCGGTCGCCATGTTGTCCGATCTCGGGCTCCGGCCCGCGGCCATACAGAGCCAATTTGGCGACGACCAATCCTATCTCGACACCGCGTGGACGCTGCAAATCATCCACGGCTGCTTGATCTGGTTTGCATGCGTCCTGATCGCCATCGGGATCGGGCGTGCAGCCGAGTACGGCCTGTTCCCGGCCGGATCGGTCTACACGGTCACTTCGTTGCCAGCCATCATCATGGGAATGTCTTTTTGTACCGTGATCATGGGGCTGCAATCCACAAAACTGATCACCGCGTTCCGGCACCTCGACCTTGGGCGCGTCACCTTAATCGAGATAGTGGCTCAGGTCGTCAGCCTGGCGGTCGGGATCTCGCTTGCGTGGTACACCGGCTCAATCTGGTCATTCGTAGCCGCGACGCTTTTATCTGCGTTGACGACCACTATTCTTACTCACATATGGCTGCCGGGTCAGCATAACAGCCTTTACTGGGAAGCTGCGGCGATAAGGGATCTTGTTCGGTTCGGCCGCTGGATCATGCTGTCGTCCATCCTTACGATGATAGCTGCCAATGGAGATCGTATCTTTCTCGCCGGATGGACAAGCCCCCTCATGCTTGGCTTCTACAGCCTGGCCTTCAATCTTATCTCGATGCTGGAAGGTGCTGGTGGCCGGCTGTTCTTAAACGTGGCAATGCCGGCCTTAGGCAGGATCGCAAGGGAACGTCCGGAGCAGCTCGGCTCCATGTTCTGGAAAATGCGATTGCCGCTGGATCTTGTTTTCATCGGAAGTGCGGGCGCGATCTATTCGAGCGGCACGGCAATCATCGAAGTGCTCTATGATGATCGCTATCGAGATGCTGCTCCAATTATCCAGATATTATCGTTCAGCCTTCTCATCATGCGTTTCGGCCCCCTGTCCGCGGTCTATCTCGCCGTCAATGAACCGCGTAACCAGACTGTCATGAATTTCATTCGCGCGGTCTCCAGCTTTACATGCCTGCCCCTGGGTTATTACTTGTTCGGCTTTGAGGGCGCAGTATGGGCGGCAGCACTTTACGGACTGCCCGTATTGCCGGCGATTCTTTACTTCAATCACCGTCATGGCCTCAACAATTTCCTATATGAAGCGGGTGTATTGTTGGCTTGGCCTGCCGGGTATCTGGTTGGAATTCTTGCAACGGGCGTTCTCCACCACGCTGGCCCGCTGTTTTAAGAAAAGCTGCCAGAAACTTCCATTTCTGCTATCTTTATATGTCGGCCGGCCGATTATTTGGCGCCGAGATGCCCGGATGTCGCTTGCATACCCGCCGCAGTGGTCGTTGTCCCGAAATGCAGCGTTTTGCGTCGGAACGGGTCAAGTGCCTGAAAGTACATGGGCAGGGCCGGGATCGAGCTTTATGGCAGCATTTTGACGTGCACGTTAACTATAAGCAGATATCCAATTCCCTATCGGAACTTAGCTTGCACCCCTGATAAATATTTTTATCTAGCTGCTTACTTGCGCATAGACTAAATTACGTATCTGCTGTATATTGACCTTAATAAAAAGTTGAAAGGTGTAAAGACAGTCTGTTGGCGTACTTATAGTTGCGGATCCTGAGGGGGACAATCCATCCTAGACTTCAGGTAAGGGGGTAAGATGAGTTCCACACCAAGCGGCTACAGCCGTTCTCCTGCTGTGGCAGAATCCTTTCGCATTATGAATGACATCCCAAAGCTCGCCGAAAGAGATGATCGAGGCAGTGAGGGAGTAAACCACGACGGATGCCTTGTGATCATCGACGCGAGAGCGCTTGATCGCGAATGCCTTGCCAAAGCCCTCATCGGGCGTGGCCTCGAGATGGATGTCTGCGCTGTCGGCTCCATCGAGGAATGGAAATTAGAAAAAGATCTCTATCCGCCTGTCCAGGCCGTTCTGTTCAATATCGGCGGCCGAAAGGCCGACGATGCCGCACTTGCGACTGACATCTCGAAATTGACGGCCGAGTTCAAGTCGCCGCCAATCATCGTGCTCTCCGACTCCGACGACCTCGCCCAGGTGGTGAAAATGTTGGAATATGGGGCTCGAGGTTTCATTCCCTCTTGCGTCGGCATCGGCGTCTGCGTGGAAGCGATCGGCCTGGCCGTTGCCGGCGGGATTTTCGTTCCGGCAAGCAGCGTCCTCTCGATGCGGCACCTGGTCAGCGCGGCGACGGCGGCGGCGGAACACCGGCCACTTTCGGGAATGTTCACGCTCCGCCAGGAAGCGGTGGTCGAGGCCCTTCGCAAGGGCAAGGCCAACAAGATCATCGCCTACGAGCTCAACCTGCGGGAAAGCACGGTCAAGGTCCATATCCGCAACATCATGAAGAAGCTGAAAGCGACGAACCGTACCGAGGTCGCCTACAAACTCAATGACCTCTTCCCATACGGAGCGGCCAACTAGCCGTTCGTCGGTCGGTTGGCGGACCGACCCGAGATATCACGGCTGCGAAGTCGAGCCTTCGCAGCTGGGTGAAGGGATACGATAGAAAACCACGTCAGCGCTGACAGGGGCGTTGCCGCGGCAATGCCTCCCGGAGCGACGAACTCTCGACTTGGATGTTTGTCGGCTGGCGATCGTGCATACGCCATTGCACCTGGCGAAAGACATGAGAACGGCGCAGCGCGCAGGTTCCGAACATTGATAGTCTATCTGTTCATCTTCCATCTGACAGTCGAGTGATACCGGAAAGGGGTCCGGTGTGCCGCGACTGTGAGATCGCTCCCTCGTGTCCCGGCAAATCAGGGTTCGATCATTCACGCTCGGACAGGTATTCGCATCGTGGGATGGACGAAGCAGCTAAGGCGCTGGCTTTGGCAGAGCCTTCCAATTCGGATCCGGCCAGACGAAGGGGTTGCCCCCGGGGGCCGGACGGGTTTCGGCAAAATAGCTCTGGCAGCCAGCCGCCTCGTTCGGTTCGCCGGCATGCACCCAGAAGCTTCGGCAGACTTTTTCGACGAGGACGCGCCGGCATTCTGCCATGCTCGGCGGGTGCAAGCGTTCCTGCTGCAGAAAATCTCGGGTGACCGCCCATGCAATCTTCTGCAGCTCCTTGGCAAGGTCCCGGGGCACGGTCGGCGGCGCTGCAGCGCCTTCGGGCGACTGGCGATAGATTGAGGCGTAGTGGACCGCAGCTACAAAATAGACGCCTGTATCGGTCAGATGGACCTCGTCACGGAATATCCGATCGAGTTTTTCCCTGGTGCTTCCGGTGAGGCCGACAACCTTCCCGCCAAGTGTCCTTTTCACCAATTCCACGAGAGCCGTTCCAGCAGGCACGACGGAAAGATTGGCGGGGCGCTTTTCAGCCTGCAGTGTCAGCTTCACTTTCTCCGCTATGCATTGCCATACGACGGAAGCGTTTGTCTCGTGTTCCAACCAGGGCTGCGGATTGTCCTTGTCGACGCCAAGCCAGGTGTGGACATAGAGGGTTCGGCCTTTCGGGTTGCCGTCGAGAAGGCGGTCGTGAAAATGGCGCAGATAGGCAATCGCGTTTTCCCATACGATCATGTTTAGCAAATTGTGGTTTTCCGCTGCGACAACAGTGTCGTAAGGGCGCCCCGTGGCGATGCGCCGCGGGCGAAGCAGTTCCTCGATGACATCCATCTGGTCGCCGTTGCGGTTCTTCCCGTACCTATATCCGACCCAGCTGAAATCCTGGTCGTACTCACCTCGTGTCCGATACCTCAGCGGGGATCCGATGACGATCTGCTGCTCCCAGGCAATATTTTTGCCGCGGCTTTTGGCAATCATCTCGACCCAGTTGGCCAGAGGGTTGTCGATCAAGCTATGTCCGGTGAAAAGAACCTGCGCGGAGTTCAGTGGGGCATCGCCCGGTGGGATTTCCTGCGAAGACGCCACGCCGGACAATAGTGATGCCAGGGACAAGATGACGGTACGCATCGCTGTCATAACAGTTCCACCTTGAATGAGCGCGAGAACAACTTTGGCGGACGGAAATACGGCCTGGGAGCATAAACGCCGGGGATCCTGTCCAGCATCATGCACAAAAGGCGTAGGCCCTCCCGTATCGGCGATGCGGCTGTCCGACTGAATATTCTCATGTGGAGACCTCGGGCGGCACCTGCCCGACCGGCTCGCCAACATCACCGCGTTCTGTGGCAAGTCGTGAAAATTTTATTAAATTTATACAGTATATATGGGTGGCACTTCTCTGTTGCGGCAGTAATTCCTTGTGCCGAAAGCTATTCGCAATTCCTTCCACCGCTTTGTAGGCCTTTTGAAAAGCAAATCAAAGCTTTCTGGCTCCGTTGAATCTCCGGTTATAGCTTGGCCGGCCTATTTGGCGTCCATGTCGAGTGTGCAGCCCTCATGGCCGGGGCAGGGTTGAGAACCGAATCAGGTTCCTCGTCACAGACGAATCGATCGCCCAAGGCGCAAGGTCATTCGGTCAAGGCGTATCCCTTGTCGTAACAACCGTCCCAGATAACTCTTTGGAAACCATGTTTTGCGGCCGATCGGGGCAAGATGTGTGGCTTTAATACGTCTTCCGCCGCCCCAGTTAACCTTCTGTCAATAATTCCCTTCCCGACACATAACCGGCTATATCGCGAAGGTTAAGGAAGTCTTGCTTTATATTTGGTGGCGGAGTTGATTGCGGCACAGTTTTTATTGGGGGTTAGAGTCATGTCCGTTGAAGATCCGCGCCTGTCGAACATCTCGGAAGAAAATCTGACTGAGAATTTCTCGTCGGAAATCCAGGAAGAGATCGCAGCCTCTTCTACGCCTTCTCCGATCGAGCATGAGATCCAGGTGGCGCAGGCCGGTGATGGCCGCACCCCGACGACGGGCCGCGTCCCGACGGATCCGAACGTGCCGGCCGCTGCTCCAGCAGCTCCGGCGGCGGAAGTGACCCCGGACGTCAACAACATCGTTCATCTGGCGACGAGTGTGTCGATCGACGATATCCGGGTCGACGGCGCAAACCTGATCCTGGTGCAGGCGGACGGAACCGAGATCGTCATCGTCAACGGCGCGGCCAAGATCCCGACGATGCTGATCGGCGAGGTGGAGGTGCCCCAGCAGGTGCTCTTCGCCGCCCTGGAAGACAGCGGCATCAACGTCGCAGCCGGCCCGGACGGATCCTTCAGCGCCAGCGGACGCCCGGACAGTTCCGGTGCTGAATTCGACGACTCGATCCAGGCGAGCCAGAACGACCCCATTCAGCTGGCTTCGCTGCTCGGCGATACGGAATTTGGCGATGGCGGAGGGCTTGACGACCGGACGGCGGCGGACGATCAGCCGGACGCCTTCGACATGGGTTCGCCGTTCATCTTCTCCGAAGCGGTTCTTGCCGATGACGTCATCGGCAACGAGACGATCACGGGCACGCTCGGTTTCGACGGCGGTGACGATTTCGGCATTGTCTCCTCGGTGAATTACCAGAGCACTTCCGACATGGCGGAAGGGACCGGCAGCGGTGTTGCTGCGCCGCTCACGTCCGGCGGTCAGGCCGTTACGGTGTCGACCTCGGCTGACGGCCTGACGGTCACCGGCACGATCACCGTCGGCGAGACCACGGTCACCGTTTTCACGCTGACGGTCACCAATCCGACCACCGGCGCCTTCACCTACACGCAGTCCCAGCCTCTCGACCATCCGGATCTCGGTGAGGTCGGTGCCGATGACGCCCTGCGACTGAACTTTACGTTCACGGTCACAGACAAGGATGGCGATTCCGATACCGGTTCGTTCTCGATCGAGATCGGTGACGACGGGCCGGTACAGCGCGAGGCGGGCAGCGCCTCGCTGAACGAAGACGATGTTTCGACTTATCCTGCCACGGATGGCAGTGACGCTGCCAAAAAAACCGGCGATATCTCGCTCGGCATTTCCTGGGGTGCGGATGCCGATACACGCAATGGCGAAGGCGATACCTTCGGCCGCTCGGTCGGTTTTGCAAACGCTGCAGGCGCGGTTCCGACCAATGCCGGGGGCGTTTACACAGATGCCGCAGATGTCGGTCTCTCCGTCACTGGCGGGGCTCTGACCTCGGGTGGCAGCGAGCTTTATTACGTGATCACCGACCTTGGGAATGGTGGCCAGACGCTGACGGCTTATGTCGACGGCTCGGAACCGGCAGCGAAGGTATTCGAGATCTCGCTGGATCCGACCTCTGCAAATGGGTCTTACACGGTCGAGATCTTCCAGGAACTGGATCACAGCTCGGACTCGGATGCGTTGACGATCTCGTTCCAGTTCCAGGGTGTCGATGCCGACGGTGATGCCGCAGCGTCCGGCACGGCTTTGATCACCATCGCTGACGACGCGCCGGTGATCGGCGCGGCCGGCGAAGGCGGCGAAGGCAAGGTCGACGAAGGTGGCGGCAATACCGCCCAAGGTTCGCTTGGCATTTCCTGGGGAGCGGACGACGGCAATACGAGCGAGGACGGCGGCTACGACGGCACCCAGGACGCCGGAGACCGGTCCGTGGTCTTCACCCCGGGCGAGTTCTCTGACCTGCCGCCCGCAGACGGCGATGACATGCCTGCGCTGAAGGTCGGTAGCCCGGCACTTTCGACGGCTGCCGTTTCGGCATTCATGCAGGTATGGAGTGGCGAGACCGAGATCGCACTTGGGAACCTGACCTCAGGTGGCCAGCCGCTCGTCTACACGCTGTCGCCGGACGGCACGGTTCTGACGGCGGCCGACCAGGAGGGTGGACCGGTCTTCACCGTGACCCTCTCCGATACCGGCGCCGGCGGCTACACCTTCGACCTTCAGGGCGTTCTCGACCATCCCGGCCATGGCGAAACCGGCAGCGAGACCGACATCCTGACCTTCGAATTCACCTATACCGTGCGTGACGGCGACGGTGACGTCGCCGAGAGCACCTTCACGGTCGATGTCAAGGACGACGTTCCGGTCGCCAACGGCAATGCTGTCGAGGTCAGGTCGGACGAGGACGACATCTCCAATTTTCTTTCGTCGGGCACCCATCCAAACGACGGTGCCGCCGACGGTTCCACCTCGGACTTCTCGTGGATCGGTGTGGGCGATGCGGCGACTGTGTCGGGCTCGATCGCCTCGGTCGTTGCCTTCGGCGCTGACGGCGCAGCAGCCGGCGGCGGTTTCGGTTTTGTCACCGATGCAGCGGCCAAGATGCAGGCGCTGGCCCTGACCTCGAAGGGCGGCACGCTCTCCTATGCGATGGTCGGCGATGCCCTGGTGGCCTATGTGAATTTCGCCGGCGGTGCCGGCTTCGGTTTGGGCGACCGCCCGGTCTTCTCCCTGACCCTCGATCATACCACCGGCGCATTTACCTACCAGCAATACGACCAGCTCGACCACGTCGCCGGCAATGGCGAGAACACCGCCCTCAAGAGCGGATCGGGCTCGATCGCCGCCATCGACTTCGGCGCGGTGATCCAGGCGACCGACGGCGACGGCGACCATGTCGGCCTCGGCGGCAAGTTCTCGATCACCATCACCGACGATATTCCGGTTCCGTCGATCACCGCCACCGGGCGTTCAACCACGATCGATGAGACGGTCAATAATCAAAATCAATCAAACGATACCGGCAACCAGGCGGTAAAATCGCTGTTTGCGGCAGTTGCCAATGTTGGCCACGACGCCGACATGAACAACGCGCCGATTTTTGCACGTAACGGCGACGCTCTGGTCTCGACGTTCTTCTCGGCGCCCGGCGCCGACGAGACGACGACCAAGGTTCTATCGCTGGAGATCGCCGGCGCCGGGGTTGATTCCGGGCTGGCGACGACCGGCGACAAACCGATCTTCCTGTTCCAGGAGGGCGGGTTGATTGTCGGCCGCTTCGACTCAGACGGCAACGGGAGCCCGGACACTGCAGCGTTTGCGGTCGCCATCGACCAGACCGGTCACGTCAGCGTCGCGCAATATGTATCGCTGCGCCAGGGCGATACGACGACGTCCAACGAGACTGTCAATCTCGGCAGCAAGATCTCGGCGGCGGTCACCGCCACCGATTACGACGGCGACGTCGTGCGGGACACGGTCTCGATCGGCAGCCATATCCGCTTTGCCGACGACGGGCCGCTGGCATCCGGCGCGAAGGTATCGGCCACTGCCGACGAAGACGACATCTCCAACTTGCTTTCGTCCGGCACGCATCCGGATGACGGAACCGCCGACGGTTCCACTTCGACACCTTCGTTGCTCGGTCTGGGCAAGGCGGCGACCGTGTCCGGCTCGATCGCCTCGGTCGTCGCCTTCGGCGCTGACGGCGCGGCAGCCGGCGGCGGTTTCGGTTTTGTCGCCGATGCAGCGGCCAAGATGCAGGCGCTGGCCCTGACCTCAAAGGGCGGCACGCTCTCCTATGCGATGGTCGGCGATGCCCTGGTGGCCTATGTGAATTTCGCCGGCGGCGCCGGCTTCGATTTGTTCACCGACCGGCCGGTCTTCTCCCTGACCCTCGATCACGCTACCGGCGCATTTACCTACCAGCAATACGACCAGCTCGACCACGTCGCCGGCAATGGCGAGAACACCGCCCTCAAGAGCGGATCGGGTTCGATCGCCGCCATCGACTTCGGCGCGGTGATCCAGGCGACCGACGGCGACGGCGACCAAATCGGCCTCGACGGCAAGTTCTCGATCACCATCACCGACGACGTGCCGGAAATCGCGATCTTCACCGATGAGACGGTGACGATCGACGAAACGTCCGGCTTCCAGAACGACGACAGCGGCGCGGGCAGCATTGGCAGCCTGTTCGCCGGCGTTGGCAACCGTGGCGTGGACGCCGATCTCGGCGGGCCGATCTATGCCCGCGACGACGTAATCGATATCTCAGTCGAGAATGGTGCGGACGACAATGTCTCCACTGCACTGACCTTACGGATCGACGGTGGAAACGGCATCGATTCCGGCCTGATGACCACCAGCGGCGCACACATCTATCTGTACCTGGAGGGAGAAGTCGTGGTCGGCCGTGTTGGCGGCGCCAATGGTTTGGCGGCCTTCGCGATCGCCATCGACGGCGACGGCCGCGTCAGCGTGGCAGAATATCTGTCGCTGAAGCATCCGAGCAATGCCTCCTCGGATGAGGGCATCAATCTTTCCGGGAAGATTTCGGCCGTTCTGACCGCTACCGACTACGATGGTGACGTTGTCACCAAGTCGGTTTCGATCGGCGACAAGATCGCCTTCGAGGACGACGGCCCGAGTGTTGGCGGAAACAGTGCCGTATGGGTGGACGACGACAATGTCGTCGGTGCCCAGGGAAATAACGGCGGCACGGGAGACCACGCCCTGGCAAACACCACCGGCGAACTTTCCCACGATTTCGGCGCTGACGGAGGGTCGATCGCCTGGAAGACGACGGGTGCGCCCACCGGTTTCACCTATGTGCGTGACGGCGATGCCCTGCTGGTCAAGCAGGGTGCGACCACTGTCATGACGATCACGCTCGACACGGCGACCGGGGCTTATTCGGTTACCCAGAATGCGGCGATCGACCACCCAGCCGGAAACAACGAAAACGACGTGGCGTTCGACCTGACCTACACCGTGACCGACGGCGACGGCGATCGTGTCGATGGCACGTTGACGATCAATGCCGACGACGACACGCCGATCTCCAACGGTGTAATCGGCACCGGTGCAATTACCGAAAGCGCCGCAGGCGGTTCGATTGCAGGCGAGCTTTCCGCCCTGGTATCGCCGGGCGCCGATGGCATCGGTCGCTACTCGGTTGAAACCACCGGTCTGTCCTCCAGTCTGACTTCCCTGACTTCCGGCGGTGTCGCCCTTACCTATTCTGTGGTCGGCAACGCGCTTGTGGCGAAAGCCGGCGCGGTGACGATCTTCACCTTCACCGTTGATCCGGCCACCGGCCATTACGCCTTTGCGCAGACCGGTCCTCTCGACCACACCCAGACGGTGGTCATCGACGGCGCATCGATCCCGGCTGCCGCTCTCGGCGCTGTCGGCAGTCACGCCGCAGTGCCCGATGTCGGCGGCAACGATCTTGCCTTCGTGGGGCGCATGCCGGACGGCGACGCGATCATCCGCGTCAGCAATGACGGGAATAGCGCTGTCACATGGACACTGAATAATAACAACGGCGGCACAGATTATTCACTCGAAATCCCGGCCCACACCACCTGGTATGTGAATGTCGGCAATGTCACCAATCAAACGAAATTCGATCTTATCGGTGACGGCTCATCACAGAATACGACGGTCAACAACGGTCATCAGCCGATCGTCGTCATCGGCGGCGATAGCGCGCTGGCGCTTGACCTTTCCTCCGCGGTCACGGTGACTGACGGTGACGGTGACAGCGTGGCGCTCAACGGCCAGCTGATCGTGACGGTCACCGATAGCGTGCCGACGGCCGGCCCCAATGCCTCCGGAACGGTTGAGGAAGGCGGCACGGAAACCATCACCGCCGCCCTGACGGGCCTTGCCTGGGGTGCGGATGCGGGCAGCGCGCGCACGCTTTCCTTCACAGGAAGTGTCGCGACAACGGATCAAAACGGTGCTCCGGTGGCGGGGCTCAGCTCGAGCGGCCGACCGGTGACGATCGACGTCATCAATGGCGTGCTGACCGGGTTCGTCGGCTCTGCCAACCCGCCGGCGCCAGGCGATATCGTCTTTACGGCATCGCTCAATGTGGCCACCGGCGCCTACAGCTTCTCGCTGATTCAGCCGCTCGATCATACGGCGCCGAATGCGACGAGCCAGTATCTCGACCTGGCGCTCAGCTTCACCGCAACCGACGCGGACGGCGACGCCGCCACCTCGACGGTCACTGTTCGCGTCGATGCCGCCGGAACGATCGGCTCGATCAACTATTCCAATCTCTCCACCAGCGTCTTCGTCAACCTTGACGATGCCGCCCACATGATCGGCGGCCAGACGGTGGCTGCCGACACTGCCACCGACGGTGCCACCGTGATCGACAAGGTCATCGGTATCGACAGCGTCTCGGGCATCGTCGATGCCCTGGGTGGTGCCGCCAACGATGTGTTGATCGGTGGCGACGAAGCCAACAAACTCACCGGCAATGGCGGCAGTGACCATCTGGACGGCGGCCTCGGAGCCGATGTCCTCGACGGCGGTGCCGGCAACGACCACTTCGTCCTTGGCGCGGATGTGACCGGTTCCGGTACCCGCAACATTCAGCTGGGTGACGGCAGCCTCCTGGCGGTCAATATCGCCGGTCTTGCCGGCACGGCCGACAAGGTTATCGGTGGTGTCGGAAACGACACGATCGTCCTCGAGCGGAACGGCAAATCGGGTTTCGTGGCAGATTACAGCACGGCTCCGGATTATCTTTCCGGCATCGAAAAGATCGTCGGTACCGATGGCAACGACGTCATTCTACTGGCTGCAGGTTCCACGGCGGATGGCGGACCGATCACCATTGAAGGCGGTGCCGGCAACGACATCCTCGGCGGTTCGAATTCCGCCGATATCATCAATGGCGGCGACGGCAACGACCTGATCTCCGGGCTTGGCGGTAACGACATCCTCGAAGGCGGCGCCGGCAGCGACGAAGTCTGGGGCGGCGCCGGCAACGACCAGATCAACGGCGGCAGCGGCATTGATAACATCACCGGCGGTCTCGGCAACGACACGATCGATGGCGGGACTGGTGGCGACACCTTCAACTATGCCATCGGCGAAGGCGTAGACGCCATCGATGGCGGTGCGGACCCTGACGTTCTCCTCACGTCCGGAAACGCTACGGCGGAATCGGCAATTCTGACTGTCACCTCGACTGGCTTCACCCTGGATGTCGACGGTGATGGCATTGTCGACGTCAACGCCACCAACATCGAATCGGTGGTGCTCTATCAGGCCGAGGGTGCCGACAAGATCACGGTACGTGGCCAGGATGCAGCCGAGACGATCACGATCTCAGGCAACTCCAATCTCTTGCAGGTCTTCGGCAACGGCATACCCTCCATTTCCGGGATCAGCACGTCCGAACTGACCATCGAAGGCAAGGGCGGCAATGACGCCATCAATGCCAGCAGCCTCAACACCGTTGCGCTGCCGCCGGTCGCCCTCACCCTGGATGGCGGTGCCGGCAACGACACCATCACCGGCTCGGCCGGCGCAGACACGATCCTCGGCGGCGAAGGTAACGATACGGTCCTCTACAAGGTCGGCGCCGGCGCCGACACCATCAATGGCGGCTCGGAAACCGGGGCAAGCAACCCGGACTACGACGTGCTCAAGATCGCCGGTGATGCGGTTCAGCGCAGCTTCAACATCGCCAAGGCCACCAGCGGTACCGATATCGTCGCGGGCGTCAACGCCACCGACATCCTGGTCAGCTATACCGGTGCCAACGGTGCAACTGTCCGCGCCGATGAGATCGAGCGTATCGAAGTCACTCTGGGAAGCGCCGGCGACAGCATCTCTGTCGGCGACTTGAGCGGCACGGCAATCGCGCCGACGACAGTGGCGATCAACGGTGGCATCCGCAACGACACCATCGACCTGACCGGTCTGGTCGGCACCAAGGTCGAGATCAACGACGTCGACGACACCACGGGCGGCGACGTGGATACGGTGAAACTGGCCGGCAAGTGGGCTGATTACACCATCACGCGCGCACCCGATGGCACCTTCAGCTTCAGCCTTGGCGGCAACGTCGTGGCGACGGCGAAGAATATCGAGCAGTTCACCTTCATGGGTGAGAACGGCGGTCTCGGCGGCACCATCCCTGCTTTCGATCTCGTCAACGATGCGCCGATTGCCGCCGCTGACAGCGACACCGTAATCGAGGCCGGCGGCATCGCCAACGGCACGGCCGGCGACGCCTCGGCAACCGGCAATGTGCTGGCCAACGACAGCGACGCCGATATCTTCGACACCAAGATCGTTACCTCGGTCCAGTTCGACGGCGGCGCGGTGATGGCCGTTCCCAGCAACAATGGCGACGTCATGGTTGCCGGCACCTACGGCACGCTCACCATCCATGCGGACGGCAGCTATGCCTACGCGCTCGACAACAATGATGCCGACACCCAGGCCCTTGCCCAGAACGCCAACGTCAGCGAAGTCTTCACCTACGGCATGAAGGACGCTCACGGCCTGACTTCGACGGCCTCGCTGACGATCGCCATCACCGGCAGCGGCGATGCAACGGTTGTCGACCTGAACGGCGCTGCTGCCGGAAACGATACGGCGACCAATGCCACGGAACAGACGCCGCAGCAGTTCGCCTGGCAGGCAAGCCTTGCGGATGTCGACTCTTCGACGCTGCAGTCGTTGACGGTGACGCTTGCCAACAATCTCGACGGGGCAAGCGAGACGCTCTTCCTCAACGCGACGGCAACCGCCGCTGCCGCGGGCTTGAACGTGGGTTACAATTCAACCACTGGCGTGCTGTCGATCACCGGTGCGGCATCGATCGCCACCTATGAGACGATCCTCAAGAACATCGTCTACCAGAACAACAGCGACAACCCGGATACCTCTGTGGACCGCACCCTGACCGTCGTGGTCAATGATGGGGTTTCCGATAGCGCGCCGCAGATTGCGACCATTCATATGATCGCCATCAACGACGCGCCGGTATTGGCGGGAACGCTGACGGCGACGGTTGCCGAGGGCGGCAGCCATGTCCTCACGTTCGCCGAGCTCGGCTACACCGATCCCGACGATGTCGATGGCGGCGTGGTCTTCCAGGTCTCCAACGTACTGCACGGGGTCATCACCAATGGCGGAGCCCCGGCAACCTCGTTCACCGCGGCCGAACTCAAGGGCGGACTGATCAGCTACACCCACGACGGTTCGGAAGGCCCGGCCGCATCCTTCTCGGTCAAGGCAGAAGACGGCAACGAGGACAACTCGGCACCCGGCACCAGCACCTTCAACTTGACGGTGACGCCGGTCAACGATGCGCCGGTGGCCGTCGATGACGTCTACTTCGTCGACGAGGACACCACCCTCTCGGGCGCCAACGTGTTGACGAACGACACGGATGCCGAAGGCGATACCCTCATCAGGGTTGGCAACATAACGGTTGGGGGGCAACCTACTGCATCCGCATCGCTGGGGTCAGGTGGCGCGTTTACCTATCACGCGGGGGTAAACGAGAGCGGTTATTCGGTCATCGGCTACACCGTTTCCGACGGCAATCTCACGAGCCAGGCGACGATCACCGTCAATATCCGTCCGATCGCGGACGCCGCCACCATCTCCGGCTCCGGATCCGGCAGCGAAGACGCTGCGGCCGCCATCGGGCTCAACATCGCCCTCGGCGACACCGACGGTTCCGAAAAGGTCACGAAGATCGAACTGTCCGGCTTCCCGAACGGTGCGACCTTCAACCAAGGTTCGCTGGTGAACGGGGTCTGGGTCATCGAGGATGCCGCGGGGGTCAATACCAGCGACCTGACGATGACTGCTCCGCATGATTTCGCCGGTAACTTCAATCTGGGTGTTACGGCAACGGTTGTTGACAGTGCCACTCTCACCGATGGTCTGCACACGCATACCGGGTTTTCAAGCGGTTCGATCGGAGTCACCATCACGCCGGTGAACGACGGCCAGGCAACGGTCTCAATTTCCGACAGCACTCCGGCGACCCCGCCGACGGTCGGCGACGTTCTGCATGCCACGCTGGGTTCCGACCCGGACGGCGCGGCGAGCAACGTCGTCCACACGTGGCTGCGTGACGGCACTGCTTTCGGCGCAACCACGGCGGATTATACCCTTACAGCCGCCGATGTTGGGCACCAGATTTCGGTCCGCACCACCTATACCGATGGCCAGAACTTCAATGAAACGGTCACCAGTGGTGCAACGGCAACCGTCATCACCAACAACCATGCGCCGGTTGCCTTAAACGATACGCTGTCGTTCGATGGCGGCGCGACCCCGGCTCCAAGTGGCACGGGCTGGTCGCTCAACGCGGATAACGGCCACTATTACAAGGTCGTCAATTCGCAGGTAAGCTGGTCGACGGCCGTGAATAACGCGGAAAGTGCCGGTGGTTATCTGGCGACGGTTACCAGTGCCGGAGAGAACGCCTTTATTCAGTCGCTGATGGGAGCCAACAAATTTTACTGGCTTGGCGCGTCTGATGCGGGAACGGAAGGCGTTTGGAAATGGGTCACTGGCCCGGAAGCCGGCACGACCTTCTGGACGACTACGAATGTCGACGGCAATGGCGTTCAGGGCACCGCCTCGGGCTTCAACTCCTGGCCTCTCGCCGCCGTCCCTGGTTATGTTTATGAGCCCAACGACAATTGGGGCGTCGGTGAAGACTACCTTCTGGCCCGCAAGGACGGCTGGTGGAACGACGGCACGGGCTCGAGCAGCGGATCTGGTGGCTATGTGATCGAAGTCGGTGGCGCCATCGGCAATGGCGGCATAACCGAAGATGTAACCAAAACGTTCGCGGCCACGATGCTGACCGCCAATGATACGGACGTCGATGGCGACACGCTGACGGTGACTTCGGTCACCAACAGTGCCGCCGGTGCTACCGTCACCTTGAACGTTGACGGTACGATCAGCTACAACGCTTCCTCGTCCGCCACGCTGCAGGCGCTCCACGCCGGCGACGTCCGCACCGACACCTTCTCCTACACGATCAGCGATGGTCACGGGGGATCGTCGACGGCCACGGCGACGATCACCATCAACGGTGTCAACGACGCCGCGGTCATCACCGGCCCGATCACGGGCTCCGTCACCGAGGCCGTCACCGGCGGTGCCGCGGGCACGCCGACCGCTACGGGTGACCTGAACGCGACGGATGTCGACGGGACCGCCGACAGCTGGACGGCTGTGGCCACCACGGCGACATCCAACGGCTACGGTACCTATGCGATCGACTCGACCGGGCACTGGACCTATGTGCTCGACAACACCAATGCGACCGTCAGCGGCCTCAACAACAACCAGACCCTCACCGATACCTTCACGGTTTCGACGACGGATGGTACGTCGCAGCTGGTGACGGTGACGATCAATGGCAAAACCGATCCGTCGCTGCCGGCCTCGGCAAATGTCTACACCATCGGCACGAGTGGTGCGGGGAATACGCCGGGAAGTGCCTATATCCTCAACGGCACCGGCTCCTCCGCTGTCTTCGTGAAGTCTAACGATCCCGACATTACGGATGCCACTCACAGTCCTTCGATTACCATTCAGGCAGAAGGGCAGAACGGTCAGACGGATTTTTACAAGTTCACGGTCGGCCAAAATGGGACGATCGTCACCTTCGATATCGACCAGGCGGGCGCGGACACCTGGATACGCATCCGCAATTCGGCAAACAACACGACGATCGCGGAAAATGATCAGAGCCCCACAGTCGACAGCGGAAGTGCCTCGGACAATGATTCCTACCTGTCAGCAACGTTGAACGCGGGAACCTATTACCTTGAAGTTGGCAGGGCGAGATTCAGCCTGCAGTCCGGTTGGCAATTCTCGACCTTCAACAGCTCAACCGATTACGAGCTCCAGGTTTCCATCAAGGCGCCGGGTCAGGACCCCATCATCCTCGATCTCGACCGCAACGGCTTCGCCTTCACATCCCTCGAAGACGGCGTGAAGTTCGACATCAATGCCGACGGCAAGCTTGATCAGGTGGCCTGGACCAAGACCGATGGCATCCTTGCCTATGATGTCGACGGCAATGGCAAGATCGACAACGGTTCGGAAATCTTCACCCCGAACTTTGCCGGTGGCACCCATGCCGGCGGTGTGGCGGCGCTTTCGACCCTTGACGTCAACCATGACGGCAAGATCGATGCTTCCGATACCGGCTTCGACAAGCTGCTGGTCTGGCAGGATGCCAACGGCAACGGTGTCAGCGACGAGGGCGAGCTGAAGGGCCTGAACGACTACGGCATCACCGGTATTTCGCTCGATGCCGAGAGCGCGGAAGGTTATATCGACGGCCAGGCTCTGTTCGCAGAAGGTTCGTTCACCTACGCAGACGGTTCGACCGGCTCGTTCGTGGAGGTCGGGTTCGACACTCTGTTCAGCGATGCGCCCGACCACGTGCTGGTCGGAACGGATGGCGACGATATCCTCGCCGCCATGCCGGGCCTGACGCAGATGACCGGCGGTGCCGGCGCGGATACGTTCGTGCTCGATCCTTCGGCCCTGCACGAACTGGACATGGCCGACATCATCACCGACTACAAGTCGAACGAAGGTGATGCGGTCGATGTTTCGAAGCTTCTCGACACTCTGCTTGGTCATCAGGCAACCGGTGAAGAGGCTGCCGCGAACGTTCGCACCACGATTGCCGGCAACGACACGACCGTCAGCGTCCAGGTCGCGACCGACAGCTGGAAGGATGTCGCCGTGCTTCAGAACCACACGGAATCCGTCAAGATCCTCTTCGACGACGACAAGCACTCGGCCAACATCTCGCACGTATAAAGTGAAGGGTGTTGCAAGTCGGAAGCCAGAGAAAAGGCGCGCAAGCGCCTTTTCTTGTTTAAGTAATGTCTTGCTAAACAATTTGAACGGCAAGCGACTGTTCTAGATTTATACAATTGGCAGGCGTGGAGCGCGTGTATCCTCGCCCCGGGGAAAGCAGTTCTCCATGTGTCCCGGCGGCTACACAAGAGGTAAATGTATACGCCTGTGGAAACGGACGGGGTTATCTACTTTTGCGTCCAATCAGTGGGCTTTCTAAATTTTTTGTTAAAAAACAAATGGATGGATGGTTTCCATTTGGTAATTAACCCTAGAACGATGAATATCGGAAGCAGGCTTGGGCCGCTGAATTAGAAATGATAATACTTCCCAACGAAATCGCCGCAGTATATGAATGCCGAGATGGGATTTTAATCGGCGAGGGGCTTCCGATTGTTTAAGAGCACAAGAATTTTAGCGACGCTTTTGGCGACTGTAGCCTTGGGGGTTGTGTTTAGCGCACCTGCCAACGCGATGACGCTCGATGAGGCGGTAGCAAAGACTCTCAAGACCAACCCGCAAATCATGCAGGCGGTAGAAAACCGTGAAGCGGTCGAGTTCGAGCTGCGGCAGGCACGGGGTCTTTATCTTCCTTCGATAGATTTGCAGGCAGGCGCAAGCCGCCGTAGACTGTCAAACAGCAGTACTGGCACGCTGACACGCGATTACGAAAACTTCAAAGGCTCCGATGCGAGCCTGACGATTACTCAAACGTTGTTTGACGGCGGCAGCCGGCGCTCTCAGGTAGAGCAGCAGGCGTCGCGCGTTGATGGCGCTTCGTTCCGCG